>JALVRY010000183.1 GCA_027024625.1 Thiotrichaceae bacterium | reverse complement strand
GAACAGGAAAGTCAGGATCTGCTCCATATTCCGGGGCTCCTGCTCTATTACGAATCTCGTTCAAATAAGGCAATGCTGCAGTTGGTCCGTTAAGTGCATTCTCAATCTCTGCTTTGCAAAGAATAACGTCAGACAATCTGAAAACAGAAATGGTACGTCCATCATAGTAGGAATTAGAAACCATTTCATAAGAATATTTTTTTGTAGCTACATTAACCAACAGTTTAGTTGTATCATTAGGAGGAGTAGTCTCTCCAGGTTCCGGCATTTTATAGAAAAAACCATGTGTTGTTGTACCGTCCCGTGCAGCATATCCTTCATAATCATAATAAAAGAACTCTTTTCTCGGATCTTTATCATCATATTTCCTCCAAAAATAAAGAGAAACTGCATAATATTGCCATCTATGTGGCACTTCTCTACTATCTTTAGGCCCAAAATGGTTGGTAATCTCCCCTCCATTTTGGGTGGCTTCATGAAGTATACAGAATATCAATTCATTATCAAACTTATTATTATCAGACCAAACGTTCTTGAAATCTGGGTTCAATCGATATACCCCTTTATCTCTTAATTGCAGAACCTGATCAATGTACACTTTTGCATTTGTATAATCATGCTTTCGCATATATACTTTACCAAGTAAAGTTAAGGCAGCTCCTTTTGTTGCGCGAGCCAAATCTTGTCCAGACCATCTTTCAGGCAGGTATTTTATGGCAAACTTAAGATCGTCAATTATCAAGGAATCAACTTTGTCAACTGATGAAAGAGGCATATCAATAGTCTCCACAGGATTTTTAACCTCTGTAAGCAAAGGAACAGGCCCCCAGGCATCAGTAGCATCTCTATATGAGAGTGCCCGACAAAAACGTGCCTGAGCTTTTACAAGGTTCTTATTTTCCTCACTCATATTAACAGCATCTATCTTGGAAAGTAGCATATTGACATTACTAATTACCTCAAACATATACCGCCAATTATATTTTATATAGCGATTATTAGCATCATAAGAGAAATTACTCATTTGCGTTGGAGCCCCTGCTGCCGTTGAATATCCCATATCGGTAGTATAATCTGTAGTCATTATCAAATAACCATTATAATACATCCAACCGTCTCCGGGGAAAGGAGCCAGATCAGCATAAACTCCTACCAGGGCCGCATTAACATCACTCTCACTATTATAGGCATTGGAGCTGGTCATATCACTGTACATCTCCGGTTCCAACTTGGTACATCCCGAAGATATAACCAAGATTGTAAATAAAATATAAAATATATTTTTCATAGTCTTATTATTTAAATTTTCCATGAACAAAAATTAAAAATCAATTTTAACCCCAAATGTATATGCCCTTATTGAAGGATATGAGTTAAAATCTAAGCCTGCACCGGCATTTGCTGTTTGCCTACCGTAACTCGCTGTTCTCATACCCGTCCTATGCGGCACCATTGGATCATTTTCATATCTTTTTGTATCTACTTCAGGATCCCAACCAGAATACTTGGTAAGAGTAAGGGCATTCTCAATAGAGGC
The DNA here is from genome assembly GCA_027024625.1 of Thiotrichaceae bacterium. Lineage (GTDB taxonomy): Bacteria > Pseudomonadota > Gammaproteobacteria > Thiotrichales > Thiotrichaceae > S015-18. The sequence continues at coordinate 262 of JALVRY010000183.1, read as the reverse complement.
ATAAACCCTAACTTTTACTACCTTATTCCATGGCAAGTTATACCCTAAAGTAATATCCTTGATACGGAAGAAAGAAGCATTTTCTATAAAATGATCATTGACATAACCTCCATACCTTGAATAAAAGAAACCATTTCTTGGAAGATCGGTATCCGTATTTTCAGGAGTCCAACGATCTAGAGCATCTCTCGTCCTTTTCCACTCTAGTGTCATACGAGTCATATTCAACATCTCATTACCCAAAGAGCCATAAAACAAGATA
>JALVRY010000182.1 GCA_027024625.1 Thiotrichaceae bacterium | reverse complement strand
GTGCGGGTAACGATGTAAACCTAATTATGGGTAATGTACTAATGCACAGTAAAAACACCAGTTTTAGTGCTAACTTTATTGCTCAGGAGCAATTGCCTGATGATATTGAAGGCGTTGAAAACACCAATCCAATGACAGAAGATATTATTACAGGTTGGACGAATAACACGTCAAACACTTCTGGCGGCTCAGATAGTGCAGGTGCAATTAATTAAAACTTTTAGCATAACTTTTTAGTATGTTCCCCGTATTCAGTAAAGCTTCATACGAGGAGCATATATTACTCTTTAACTTGAACCTGAATCTTGTGTTAAGAAGTCGCTATACAAAAAGAGATCTTTGTGCATAAGGATCAATAAAAATAACAACAATAAGAGCTTTCAATGAAGAATAAGAAATACTTAGGCATCAGCATGCTTTCGGCTTTTTTCATTAGCACAATGGCGTTCGCCGATGTGCCTAATCTATCTAATGGAAAAACAGGGGACGGTAACGGCGATGGCTTACTCGATAATGAGCAAGCTGATGTCAGTTCACTATTAGCGGCAGATCAGTCTACATGGCTAACCTATCGCAATAGTATTGGTGCAATACAAGAGAACTTTGTTACTGCTACCTCACCTCACTCATTGCCAGCCAATTTTAATCTACCTTATGGCACAGTTCAGTATGAAATGAATAGTCCTGAAGGTGCTGAAGTAAGGATTGAAGTCTATGTTAGCAAAAACACTGAAATATATGATTACCTATTACTAGGCAATGATGGAACATGGGAAACACAATCTGCGGATATTTCACAAGAGGGTTTTAAAACCAAGTTAAGTTTTAGCGTTAAGGAGGGCGGAAACTTTGACCGTGATGGCAAGGCAAATGGAACACTGCAATTAGCCACTGGCGGCATTATGGTTAAATCAGGCTTTAGTATTTGGCCGCGAAACTACTTGTTTGCAGCGGTTGATGTCAATAACACAAGCCCCGAGATGACGTTCACCATTAGAAATACAGGCAGTCGTCCTCTGAAAATAAATAGATCAGAATTATCAGGCATTGATGCCTCATCATTCCTTATTAACAATGACAACTGTTCAAATCAGTCACTACTCAGCAGTAGCAGTTGTACAATCTCTGCAAGTTTCACGCCCAAAAGTATAGGCAAAAAAGCGGCTCTTTTAACGATTCATACCGATGATCCCGACAATGAAAGTACATCTATTTTTCTACATAACGATGAATCCACTAGCGAAGAAGCACCACGTCGCCTTCCTCCTGTATTGAGTTCACTGCATATCGTCGATGAAGCAGGAAACCCCGTAGAGTCGATGAAAGCCAATACAACGTATAGCATAGAATGGAGCATTCTTGGCTACCATAAAAACTATCAATCCTTGGTCGCGATGTTTGACTGCGCAGACATTATAGATGAAACAACATGTGGCAGTCGTTTCTCAGACAATAACCGCTTCGTCAATTCAGGAGCAGTATCACCACTTAGTGTTGAAGCGGGAACTTGGCAATACAAAAGTGAGCAATCCAAACTATTTAGCTATCGCTATCAGTTCACTACCCCTGATGTTAAAAAGAGCACACCCATTGTGATTCGCTTATACCGTATCAATGAAAAAGATTATAACTTGGGTGGAAATATGCTTTCTCTGATCATTCCAGGCAACCATGCAAAAGATTATTACGATACCTCTGGACGACGTATCAAAAATACAATTAATCCATAAACCAAAAGAGACGTTTACATAAACGGTCTCTAAAAAATAATTACAAGATGTACAGAGTTATACCTAAAGAGGATTTTGAAAATGGAATCAGCTCTTAGTGTTAGCTCTAAATTTATAATATGAGCATTATAAAAATGATAATAAAGCAGCTAAAACAAATAGGGTTTATTGCACTATTACTTTCACTCTCAGCATGTATTCCCTCTAATGAGGGCAAAAAACAAGCAGAGAGTAATACCGCAAACGATAGCACAAGCGAAACCTCTGATTCATCTAATACAAACACAGAAACAAGTCCATCAGAAGGCAACACTGCGGACTCAGCAACAACAATCAATAATGGAAAGTCTGGATCAACAACAAGAGAAATGAGCCTGAGTGATTCTGCCTCCATTAGTAGCGCACCGGCAACCATAAGGCAAAAATCATTTAGCCCATTAGCTCCAGAAAATATTCACATTGAACGAGGTAACGGCATTGTCCGCATTGCATGGCAAGCTGTAGAAGAAGCAGACTATTACAATATATACATGCAAACCGCTAATAATAATGATGCTTCTTTAATCAAACAAACTCAAAACGCACAAGAAACAGAGTTTTTTGTTGAAGAAAACAATGAGCCATTATCTATCTATATACGCTCGGTACAGGATGACATTGAAAGCTCACCTTCAACACTTGTTTTTGTATCGAAACTGCTTACAACAGAAGAAGATACGGCCACAGGCTCAACAACAATAAAAAATAATAACGGGAAATAATGGCAATGCGACACACTAAAAAGCTCATTATCACAGTATTATCCTGTGTGCTCTCAAACAATATATTGGCAAATACTATCAACGTATCCCCTTCTATTGTTAATTTTAAAGCCATCACGGTCGATAGCGGTAGCAGCTCCAATCATATAGAAATCACAAATACTGATTCAGCAGCACACACATTAGGAGCATTAACACTTTCAGGCGTACATAGTAATCAATTCTCCATTGAGAATGACCCTTGCTCAAACCAAACCCTTGAAGCGGATCAAAGTTGTACGGTGAATATTAACTTCACACCTACCGAAAGAGGCAATAAACAAGCCGTATTAGAAATCCCTAATGACTCGACTGAAACACCCATATTACAAGTTTTCTTAACAACAAAAGAAGACACATATAGCGAGGCTGCTCGTCGTTTACCCCCTGTATTGAACTCCGTTAACATTCCTGAAACTTTACAAGCAGGGAAAACCTATCGCCTAGAATGGAGTATTCTTGGCTACCACAACGATTATTACAGTGATCTTGCACTCTTTAATTGTACGGGCATTGGCGAAGGTAGTTGTGGAAATAGCTATAACGATGCCACAAAATTCTTTGATACGGGCAATATAGCCGCAGACAGTGTTACTGACACGCAATGGTATTACAACGATATTCAAGCCAGAGAGTTCAAATATCATACTGACTTTACACCAGAATTTGATCAGGATACGCCTATTGTCGCTCGATTTTATCGTCTAAACAGTGATGACAGTGCCGTTGGCAATGCTGCGTTATCCTTGATCATTCCAGGCAACCTTTCAGAAAAATACTACGACAAAGAAGGTCGGCGAATTGAAAAAATGATCGTTGCTAATGCTGCAAGTAATAAGCCATCAGCACCAACATTGACAACGACACCTAACGCTGCCAATTCGGACAGTACACAAATCGAAGTTAATGGTGAAGTCGGTAGCACGGTATGGGTGAATGGTGTCCAAGTTGCCACCATTGGTGATAGCGGAAAAGTCACGATTGATTTAGATACCAGTGGTAATTCAGCAAATAAATCATTCCAAATTACGCTTAGAGATACTAACGGTAATGAAAGCGAACCACTCACTCTTGACCTTAGTGGGGCTGATACAACACCACCGAATACCGATGCAACGGTTGATAGCTTACAAACTGCCAGCACATCCCCTGCCCTCACGGGTAATTTACCAACAGGCGATAGTGATGCAGAAACTGCTCTTTATAGCATATCAGTTGAAATCAACGGAAAAGCCTACACCGCAAGCAATAATGGAGATCGAACATGGCGTTTAGATGCAGGAACAATCACAAGCCTAGATGAAGGTTTTTATGATGTTATCCTGACCATAACGGATGCAAACAACAATAGCACTACAACCACCTTGCCGAATAAAATTGAGATCAATAACACAGGCTTCTTGATTGATAGTGCGGTTGAAGGTGTCAAATATGTATCAGGCAAATTCTCAGGCTACACAGACAGTTCGGGACTCTTCAAATACGACGCAGACAGTGACGTAAAATTCTATATTGGTGATGAAATTACAGGAATCGCACTAGGCGGTGCTTCAGTAAAAACTGATCCACACAATACTAAGCGGAAAATAATTAACCTGTTCGATTTAGCTAAAACTGATGATGAGAATGATCCTAAAGTTGTAAACATGGCTCGTTTCCTGATGTCTTTTGATGTCGATAAAGACCCATCCAACGGGATTACCATTGATAAACGTACACGCGAATCTATCGCCCTACTTGGCTTAAAAGACAAGGTTCATTTTGATGCAACGGTCGATAGTTTTGAAGCAGATGAAAACTTATATGGTTTATTTAACGACCTAGCGGATCATTTTGGCGAGCATCGCGGCTTAATCCCTGCAGAAGACGCAAAAGCTCATGTTGTCGGTGTTAGAGATAATACTTTACCGACCACAAACTATGATCCCGATAAGGTCAGAGGCGACAAAGACGAAATCAAAATACTAACAGGTGTATTCAAAACCACCACTGGCATTGTAGAAGGCTTAGAATATCGCAGTGGTAATCAATTCGGCCGCACCAACGCTCGCGGTGAATTCCAATACGAAGAGGGTAAATCCATTAAATTTAATATTTACCAATTGGAACTCGGTACGACTGATGGTAATGATGTCATTACGCCTGCTAACTTGGTTGCAGCCACCTCATTTAATCATCCCAAACCTCGTAATATTGTCAGACTATTGGCATATTTTGATGCCATTGCAGGTGATAATAAAATCACAATTGATGAAGCCGTAAGAGAAGCACTTGAGAAATACCGCTCACAAATCGACCTGAATTTATCGGATGGTCAAGCCAATGAAGAGCTGGGTATCCCACAAGGTGAGAATGAATTTTCCGCTCAGTTTGAAGACTTTGAAATGGGCTGGGAAATTCTCAACGAAATACAAGCCTTACGAGAAAGCGGTGTGGGTATCAACCCGAATGCACCACCAGCCCCAAGTTTAACAAGCACACCAGCCACAACGACCTCAGATACTACCTCGGTTGAAGTAAACGGCGAAGTCGGTGCAAGCATCTGGGTTGATGGCGTTCAAGTCGGCACAATCGATAGCACAGGAAAAGCCATCATTGATTTAGACACCAGCGGTGCATCAGGCAATAAAACATTCCAAATTACGTTGAAAGATGCCTCTGGTTTTAAAAGCCAAGCACTTGTTGTCACTATAGAAAAAGAAGACGTGTTACCCAGTAAAATAACACGAGCAGATGCCATGCGTTTCTTAGGGCAAGCCACCTTTACACGCAGTGAAAGTGATATTCGTTTTGTTGAAGAAAATGGTTATGAAAAGTGGCTTGAAGCTCAATTAGCCATGCCATATAAGCCGAATATGCACTTAAAGCGAATGATTCGTTTGGCAAAGAAAGTGTCACCTAGCATATTTACTGCAACGGAAGATGAGTACCTAGCAGATAATAATATTATCTTTAATAAAAATGCTTCATTTAACTCAGTACGTTTTCAAATGAGTGCATGGTTTGAAACAGCCATGTTGGATGAAGATCAGCTACGCCACAAAATGGCTTACGCACTGAGTCAAATCATTGTGGAATCACTAGCAGAACCAATCTTTACCCGTCGAGGCGAAGCACTTGCTGTATATTTTGATATTTTAACTAAGAACGCATTAGGCAATTATCGAGATTTATTACTCGATATTAGCCACAGCTCTTCAATGGGTCTGTATTTAACT
>JALVRY010000181.1 GCA_027024625.1 Thiotrichaceae bacterium | reverse complement strand
CGAGAAACTTAAATTTGATAATAAAGCAGAACAACAACGCCTTACAGAGCTACACTATGAGTTCAAACGTGCAAACGGCTATAGTGAACTTGAAATCAGCCAAAAACGCTCCGCATTAGACAATGTGCTCATCCCTGACACTTTAGATGAGCACTACAAACGCCTTACAGCCGCCGGCTTTAAAAATATTTCACAATGGTTTCAAAGCCTAAATTTCGCTTCTCTATTGGCGATTAAGGGATAAATAACTTTAAGGTGCTGACAATGTGTTCCTATGCTTATTCCATTTTCTAAGTAATAGTGCGATATTCTTCCCATCTACAAATTTGTAAAAATAGATACAAGAGATGATCAACTTCGACTCCTTTCACAAAGATTTGCTTGATTCTCCAATTGAAGAGTGGGAGGGCAAGCTAGCTACATTGATTAACGATGCTTTGAATAATCGACAGCATGGCAAACGTGAAGAATGGTTAGATTTACTCCAGTCATTGCCACAGATTAGCGCATCAACAATTGATTTAAACCGTGATTGCTTGCAGATCGGTTTAGCAGAAGACTGTAGCGAAGAGGAGAGAGAAACTTTAAACACATTACTTAAGCAACTCATGCCTTGGCGTAAAGGACCATATAATCTATTTGGTATTCATATCGATACCGAGTGGCGATCTGACTGGAAATGGCAACGCTTGCAGGCTCACTTATCCCCTCTCAAAAATCGTTATGTATTGGATGTGGGTTGCGGCAATGGCTACCACATGTGGCGAATGAGGGCGGACGGGGCTAAATGTGTAATTGGTGTTGACCCTAGCCAGTTCTTTTTAACACAGTTTCAGCTATTTAAACGCTATATTGGAGAAGAGCAGCCCGTACACCTGCTGCCATTAAAAGGTGAAGAACTCCCTCCTTTTACGAGGCGAGGCTTTGATACTGTATTTTCAATGGGGGTTTTATATCATCGACGATCTCCTATTGATCACCTAGCTGAACTAAAACGCTATCTTCGCCAAGGTGGCGAGCTTGTGTTAGAAACATTAGTCGTTGATGGCGATGAGCAAACAGCACTTATCCCCAGAGATCGCTATGCAAAAATGCGGAACGTCTGGTTCTTACCTTCTACCGATATGCTGATACTTTGGCTGGAACGATTAGGTTTTATCAATATTCGTGTTGTCGATGTCACACTAACCACGATAGAAGAGCAACGACTAACCCCTTGGATGCAATATGAGTCTTTGAGTGACTTCCTAGACCCTAATGATCACTCATTGACTTGTGAAGGCTATCCTGCACCTAAGCGGGCGATTATTATTTGCAATACAAAAGAATAGATCTCGGAGTATTACCTGAATTACTAACGAGCAAATTTTCTAAATCATTATTATTCGACCATTATGGATAAGATGATTGTTGCATATCTGAAACTATCTTAATAAGATTTTTTTATTACTAAACCTTCCCGACCACTTCATTTTTATTTCGTTCATTACATCAAAAACGCACGTTCAAAAGCACTAGAGAAAAACAAGAAAAATATTTCGTCCATCGTAAAATTCCCTCCAAATAAATTCCACCTTTCAATAGATTGATTAATTTTTATACAGTTTGTGACAGGCAATATTCCATAAGGCTCGGGGGTCTTCATAAATAGGTTTCCCACAGACTTATCCACAGATAATGTGGAAAAGGAATAGTTTCTATGAGTAAACTAAAATCATAAATACTCATTCACTTTATGTTAAAAATAAATCAAGAGATAATAATAAGATATTGATAATAAAGCAGTTTTTATCTAAAAATGAATATA
>JALVRY010000180.1 GCA_027024625.1 Thiotrichaceae bacterium | reverse complement strand
TATCGCCGTTAAAACTGCTGAGTGGAAAGACTGCTGCTGAAAATAAGAATGCGGCCACCCTGAAACTCAGGATCAACCGCTGCGAAATTGATGTCGATCAGTCAGGTGGTTCTTTTAGCTATTATCTGACCCTGCCGGTAGATGTCAGCCTGACGCAGAACGGTACAAGTCTGCTCGATTACAGCATGCAGACCTATGAACAGATAACCATCGATAATCCGGCGCCGGAATTCGAATTTACTTTTGCCGAGCCGGTGTCACGCACCCTGCTGCTGTTTAACGGCGGGCAGCTGTGGATTCCGCACGACTGACCTTCCGCCACAAAATGCAGCCAGCTACCCGGCCTTATTTAGCCTGCAGCTTTTTAGCTATCGTCTGGCTGAAACGGGTCAGCCCCATGCCCTGATCTGTGTTGTCCGGCGCGCTGCTGATGCCGATCACAATACTGGCTTTGTCTTCACGAAGATCAAACAGATAATCAGTTTTACCCGGCTTGTTTTTATCTGAATTAGCCGCGATATAATCGCCAAAACCTGATTCTTCAAGGTCACTGCTGTCGTCGATATCCCAGCCAGCATTTTCATCAACAAGCTCGGGTTCTGTCGCAAAGTTGGCGACAAGTTTGCCAGCGGTTTTTGTGTCCACCTGTGCATCCATACGGTCCAGCACCCGGATCAGTTTGTTACGCACAAAATCCATCGACCCCGGAACGGTGATTTCATAACGATCAGCATTGATGCGTTCCGCTTTTAATGCCTGCACTGAAAAAGACGAAACCATCTGATCGGCCTGTTCTTCACTGGCACCGCTGTACAGCGCCAACCGTGACAACATTTCTATCTCCAGTGCCGGACTTGCAGGCAGGTATCCGGTGTAAACGGCTTCTTCATCAAACATGATGCCATAGGCGCTGTGATTGATAAAAACCCGCGTTCCCTGATTATCCGGCAGACGCTCGACGCGCAAGCGGAAGCGCTCTTTTCGCTGTGGTGCCTGATCGCTTAATATGATCGAAAGCAGGCGTTCGGCTAACAGATCTTTCGTCCAGTCTGTTTCCATATAACCGAGCAAGGGATCATCTTTTTTCAAAGTGATGCCCTCATTCGACCAGAAGTTTTTCAGCGTCGGCCATAAAACATCCGCATCCTGATCAAACTGTAGCCAGTATAATGAACCTTCTGATCGTAACTCGACACCATCAACTGCTGGTGCTACTGCGGGTGCCGCAGTCAACGTACTCATGCCGCAGATCAGGGCAAAAAATAAAATCGCTTTTTTGTACATATGGTTTCCTGCCGGCAAGGCGCGTTGTGATGCCTGTGATTTTACACAAATGAGGTCATCTAACGACATAAATATGTGGCCAGAGTTTAGCTTCTACGATCAATATTTTTGTTTTTGCTAACACTGGTCACATTCTCTAACAAATAATCAGAAATTGTCTTAAGGTTGCTTTAATTTAATATCGCGATTGTTGAGCTAGAATTATTCTCAGGCAAGCTTACTGGACACAAGCTTACCTGATGTAGCATCAACGTTCCGGAGAAAATAATTTTTTCGTTTTCATCAAGCAAATTAAAACTATCGTCCAACCAACTCATTCTGCTGGTAACGGCTTTTTTTCTCCTGACGGCCAATATTTCATTCTTTGACAAAGTAACCGATGTTTATCCATTCAATGCTGAGAATGCCGGATTTTTAGTATCTCTGGCAATCTTTTTTTACGCTGCCACCGCGCTGTTGATGTTAGTGATAAGCGTATTTCTGCCGGTTCGACTGGTTGCCATTGCACTGGTTCATCTGGTCGCCATCA
>JALVRY010000179.1 GCA_027024625.1 Thiotrichaceae bacterium | reverse complement strand
GAACTATATTATAGCTTGGGATATCTAATTAATAATTGGGTATAGTATAATTATTGCTGTTTATAATATTGGTAAAAATACTGAATAAGTAAATGCTATGCTTGCTTAAGCTTAGATTAATAGTTTTGCTGTACCTTAATAATGAAAGGAATCAGATAAAATAAAACGCAGGAGATTTTCATGAAAATGAAAAATATAAAAAGAATTGTAGCATTAAGTCTAACATCTACAATTTTATTACTAAGTCATACTGTATATGCAGTAGATTTGCCCACTATTAAATCAGAAGGTCAAACACTGGATGATTTTATTCCTAGTGATTGGTCATTGATGCCAAACGGGAGTATAAAAGGCGATTTAAATAATGATGGACTTGATGATATTGCTGCAATTTTTGAATCAAATAAAACGATTATGGTAGACCAGCCAGATGGCAATAAAGCTCCAATTAAGCCAAGAACCTTGGCTATTCTGTTAGCCCAAAAAGAGGGTGGATATAAATTATCATCGCAAGTTAATCATGGTGTTTTGGATGTTGCTGGCGGTCCTGTTATGGAAAACCCGATCACATTCTTAAAAATACGCAGAGGTGCTTTACATGTTGGTTATACAGGCGGCGATGTAGATAAAAATCACTGGGAAATTGTTGCACGCTTCCGCTATAAAAATGGTGACTGGTACATGATGGGTTATAACAAAAGTAACTATGTAGCAGCGACATCACAAGTCATCAAGAATGACTAAAATGCGAATTACAACAAAGAGTCTTAATGTTAATCCTCAGGATGATAAAGTTAAAAAGAGTACGCGTTGGGAACAAACTGAAAAAAATAAAATGGTTAAATTAAGCAGCTTTGATCCTTGGACAGTTATTCGTGTTGGTGGTTCTACTACAACTGCTGATCGTTAAACAGCAATAGAGCAAATCAAAAAGCAAAGTGACTATTTTTTCCTGTGTAAAATGGCCACTTTGCTTTTTATCCCCATCGAGAAACATGATTTATTGATGAACTCCTCCCCTCAAGTATAATCCCTAAATTACCTCAGAATACGGGATTCCTACCATGCAGGCACAAGCCTTTCGACCAGAAGAGCAACTCATTACCGAAGAACCTTACTATGAGCCAGTTGGCAATGAGATAGAGCTGTTTGAATCCGCGTATAAAAATAAAATTCCAGTCCTGCTAAAAGGGCCAACAGGCTGTGGTAAAACTCGATTTATGGAATATATGGCGTGGCGAATTAAACGCCCTTTGATCACCGTTTCTTGCCATGATGATTTAACAGCATCTGATCTCGTTGGTCGCTATTTGATTACAGGTGGAGAAACGCGTTGGGTGGATGGCCCTTTAGCTCGATCAGTGCGATCTGGTGCAATTTGTTACCTCGATGAAATTGTAGAAGCCCGAAAAGATACCATGGTCGTTATCCACCCCTTAGCTGATGACCGACGTGTACTGCCGATGGAAAAACTAGGGGAAATGCTAGAAGCCACCGATGATTTTTGTATGGCAATCTCCTATAACCCAGGCTATCAAAGTGTTTTAAAAGACCTAAAACAAAGTACCCGTCAGCGATTTATTGCCCTAGAGTTTGACTACCCAAGTGCTGCACTCGAACAAAAAATTATCGCCAAAGAATCAGGTGTTTCAGATGAAATTGCGGCAAGCTTGATCAAATTTGCAGAAATGACCCGCAACCTAAAAGGAAGCGGCTTAGATGAAGGTGCGAGTACGCGTTTACTCGTCCATGCCGCTAAGCTAATCGCCTCTGGCATCCCACCGGTGGAAGCATGTCGTGCAGCTATCGGGCAAGCCCTTACGGATGATCCCGACATGATAGCTGCCGTCAATGAACTCAGTTCAACGCTATTCTAATGAACTAACTCATGACACAAACACCGCTCACGGAAGCTGAAATCGAAGTCCTTTTAGATGAATACCTAGAAGCCGATCTCAATCGCCTAGTTATTGACAAACCCGTTCAAGAAATTGCTCAACTCTCACGCTATCAGCAAACCCGCTCTTTACATTGGGTAAATATTGCAGCCAATGCCCACATTGAAATTGGCTTTATGGTCTGCTTATCCATATCAAAAGCCATTAAGCTCATGGATGAGGAAAGCCTGCAACTGTGGATTGTGCATGCAATGGAAAAATTGGATGTAGATGGTCTGATTCCAGCCGTGCAATCCTTAGGCGATGTGGAAAAATTTGCCGCAGAAGCAAAGGATAGGGCAAGAGGTGTTACCTTTGAAGAAGTCAACAGTATGCTGTCTCTATTTGTGCAAGGGCTAGCTGGTCGGGCATTAAAACTAGAACGTAGCGAAAAGGTATGGACAGATACGGAAACAATTTATCTACCCGAATATGTCGGAAGTTTTGATGATTATGAAGATAATTTTCGGTTATACAAATCCATTCTGGCACATCAGTGGGCACAACTATGGTTTGGTACATGGCAAGTTGAATTACTTGATGCTAATAAACCGACTCTTTGCTTATTAAATCAGCTTGACGACTTGTTGGAAGAAAATCCAGATGCTTTAGATTACCTCTATATGCTAGAAACTATCCGTTTAGATAAGCGGATCAAGGCTGAGCTACCCGGCATCCATCGGGATATGCACCATGTCATGCACCTATTGGGTGAAACATTGATTCCAGTAGCTTGGGAAGCTGAAGTAAAACCTCTACTAAAGCCACAAGCTAGCATCAAAGATAGTTGCTTATTATTGTCATCGATAATGAAAAAAGAAAAACCGAACTCCCTCTGTTTTCAGGGAATATGGCAATTAGAGCCGCTACAAAAAGCCCTATCCAAACGCATGGAGAAAGAAAAGCAAGACTTACAAAAGGCGGTTTGGAAGCTATCGGAAGAACAAAAAAAGAAAAAACTTAAAAAGAAAGAGGACGATAAGCAGCTAGAAGCCCCTAAAAAGTTGGATGTTAAAAAGACAGAAGAAACGGAATTTCCAGAAGATTTTACCTTGGAAATTATTCTGGATGATGAACCAGTACAGCTAGATGTGGTGGCAAATAATACATTAAGTTCTATTTTGCAAGATTTTGGTGAAATACCTGAAGAGTATCTACAAACGGGTTTTGCAGGAGCTTACGACCCAGAAGAAGACAAGAAAGCGGCACAAGATGATGTATGGTCAGGCACTTACCATGAAGAGGGGGCGCATTACTACAACGAATGGGATTACAAACGTCAGCATTATCGTAAAGACTGGTGTGTGCTCAGAGAGTTAGAAGTCACGCCCAAAAGTACAGGTTTTGTAAAACAGACCCTAATGAAATACGCCAAATTGGTTAAGTATTTACACAAAAGTTTCGAAGCACTGCGTGGTGAAGATAAGCTACTCAAACGCCAAGTTAACGGTGATGATATTGACGTTGATGCGGTAGTCGAAGCATGGGCAGATGCTCAAATGGGTATGGAAATGACTGACCGACTCTACACGCAAATGCACCGAGTCGAGCGTTCTATCGCCGTCATGTTTATGGTGGATATGAGCGGCTCAACCCAAGGCTGGATTAATGAAGCCGAGCGAGAATCACTTATTTTATTATGCGAAGCGTTAGAAAAACTCGGCGATAAATACGCCATTTATGGGTTTTCTGGTTGGGAGCGTAAGCGTTGTGACATCTACAAAATTAAAGAGTTTGCCGAAGCCTATAATGATGATGTTAAGGGGAAAATATCAGCAATCGAAGCACAGGATTATACTCGAATGGGAGTCGCTATTCGTCACCTCTCAAGCATCCTAAATCAAGCTGAAGCCAAAACCAGAATATTGATCACGCTATCCGATGGTCGCCCCGAAGATTTTGGCGAATACCGTGGAAAATACGGTGTAGAAGATACCCGTATGGCACTACTGGAAGCCAAGCAATCCGGCATACATTCTTTTTGCATCACTATCGACAAAGAAGGCTTGGAATACCTACCACATATGTACGGCTCCGCCAACTACACCGTGATTGATGAAGTAGAAAAGCTACCGCTAAAAGTCGCAGATATTTATCGAAAACTAACAATGTAAGGCGACTGTGTTCTGATAGCAGCTTCGGCTAGCACCAATAAAACACCGATTAACAGAATCATCCTTATCTCTTTGGCAGGCTGTATTCTATCGTCCTATACTTTAGCAAGACACTTTAACAAGAGAGTGTATAGCCTAAAGAGTATGACAATGAAAAAATTAATAAGCTATTTACTGCTTAGTCTAGTCGTTATTAGCATGATGCTATCCAATGCAGTGGCAGAAGAAGTGGTGGTTTACACATCAATAGATGATGTTTTTGCACGCCCTATTGCCAAAGTTTTTGAGCAAGAAACAGGGATAACGGTAAAGCTAGTAACAGACACGGAAGAAACCAAAAGTACAGGTTTGCTAAACCGTTTAATAGCAGAAAAAGATCGCCCTAGAGCCGATGTGTTTTGGAGTGGTGACCCCATTCGTGCTGCAATTTTAAAATCAAAAGGCGTTTCAGCTCCTTATCAATCACCCGCTGCCGAAGGTTTACCTGCACTTTATAGTGATTCAGAAGGCTATTGGACAGGTTTTTCTGCACGAGCCAGAATTATTCTTTACAACAAAGATCAGGTCAAAGGCGATAGCATACCCTCCTCGATCAAAGATTTAACTAAGCCCGAATTTCAGGGAAAAGTCTGTATGGCAAATCCGCTATTCGGTACAACCTCAATGCATGCGGCGGCAATCTTTGCCTTTTTTGGTGATGAAAAAGCAAAACAGTTTTTTGAAGACCTGAAGAAAAACAAACTACAACTACTTTCCTCCAATGGTGAAGTCAGACGACGTATATCGTCAGGGGCATGTGCCTATGGTATTAGTGATACCGATGATGCCTACACCGCTATTCGTGATGGCAAATCCGTTGGCGTAGTCTTCCCAGATAAAGGCAAAGAGGATATAGGCACTCTGATTGTACCCAATGCTGCTGTATTGATTGCCAATGCTCCTAATAGCGATGCTGCAAAGAAATTTATTGATTTTCTGCTTGCCCCCAAGACAGAAGAATTATTAGCCCAAGGCGATGCAGCACAAATGCCTGTGCGAGCAGGATTAGCAGGACCAAAGGATTTCCCAAGTTTGCTTGACCTTAAACCCATGCAAGTCGATTACTCACAACTTTCAGACAAATTACAAACGCTATCCCGAGGCTTTCTGAAAGAATGGGCAGCGGGCTTTTAGAGATCATTTTGCTTGATTGGCTTTCCAGTGGCGGCTTTGATGCGGCAATCGCAAGAAGCTTGATTATCACCCTTTCTGTGATTGTGATTGCAATCATCGTTGGCTTGCCTGTTGGCACACTAACAGGGCTTTACACTTTTAAAGGACGACGTTTATTTTTAGGTTTACTCGCATTGCCTTTAATGATTCCTTCATTCCTTTGGGCGATTGGCTTCTCACAAATTCAAGATTTATTGCATTTTTCTATCGAATCAAAACTCGCTAAAAGCGTTGAACCCATTTATATATTCAGTGCCTTTGTTATCCCGCTAAGCATTTATGCCGCATTCCTCTCAGTCAATAGCCTTTCCAAAAATCAGATTGATGCGTTTCGGCTGGTTGGCTCTAGCTGGTGGGTATTTAAACAAGTCACCAAAAGAGCAATCCCCATTACCTTTTTAATTAGCTTATTGGCAGGGATTATTACCATTTCAGACCCAGGACCAGGGCAAATTCTAGGGTTCTCAGGTGCAGCCAGTGAAATCCTCATTAGCTTTTCAGCCCTGTATGATTTTGATTTAGCAAGG
>JALVRY010000178.1 GCA_027024625.1 Thiotrichaceae bacterium | reverse complement strand
CAATTGCCCGCTTCTTAGGGTGAATGGTGTCAACCGTTTGTTAATTCTTCTTAATAAAATTCTTTTTCTGTTGAGAAAGTGCTTTAGAAAGGCCGCCTATTGCATTGATCAATATAAGAATATTCTAAACTCTAAACTCTGTTTATTCCTTTTTCTCTCTAAGTTGTTGTATTTCTATGCTTCAATCTAGCCCTTATGTGCTGACACAGTGGGGGGCGTGTCTATATTTCCACATTAGTGGGGGAAAGTGGGGAGATGTGGTAAATATGGGGTTTTATCCCTAGGCTTGAGGAATTTTATAGTGTTTCGTGGAATATCCAACTTGAATTTAGATGCCAAAGGTAGGTTGGCGATACCTGCAAGGTATCGTGATGCCATCTCTACAGATGCATCAGGTCAGGTTGTGGTGACTGTGGATCATACCGATCGATGCCTTTTGATTTACCCAATGAATGAATGGATTAAAGTTGAGCAAACGTTAATGGCGTTGCCCAACATGAATCGTCGTGTGCGAAATATGCAACGCCTGATACTAGGCCATGCCTCAGAGCATGAGCTGGACGGTCAAGGTAGGATGCTGTTACCTCTGCCGTTAAGGGAGTTTGCAAACCTAAATAAAAAAACTGTGCTCGTTGGTCAACTAAATAAATTTGAACTATGGGATGCTGATACTTGGTTTGATGCTCGAGATCAGTGGATTTCAGAGGCTCAAGAAGAAGATGAAAATGACGATGTGTTTAATCAGGTTTCGATGTAATGGAAGCCCAGTTTACACATGAAACTGTCTTATTGAATGAGGCAGTTGCTGCTTTAGCTGTTCGCCCTGAGGGGACATATGTTGATGGAACATTTGGTCGTGGTGGACATAGTGCAGAAATACTAAAAAAACTAGGTGAGCATGGACGTTTGCTTATGATTGATCAAGATCCAGAGGCGATTGAAACAGCATATCGTCTTTATGGTAATGATGAGAGAGTGAAAATTTGGAAAGGTTCTTTTCGGCATATTCCACAAGCCCTAGAAGAAGTGGGGTTGCCAGAAAGAATTGATGGTGTCTTGTTAGACCTTGGCGTCTCCTCGCCGCAATTAGATGATGCAAGCAGAGGCTTTAGTTTTGCTAAAGATGGTGCTTTGGATATGCGTATGAATCCTGATGAGGGGCGTAGTGCGGCAGAGTGGTTGCAGACGGCAAAAGAGTCGGAAATTGCGGATGTACTTTGGAAGTATGGTGAAGAGAAGCAATCACGACGTATAGCAAAAGCTATTGTTTTTGATCGTGTGGAAAAACCATTTGAGACAACATTGCAGCTTGCAGAAATGATTTCTCGTGTTCTACCAAGAAAACGCAAAAAAACTCAGCAAAAACAGAAGCATCCTGCAACACGCAGTTTTCAGGCGATTCGTATTTTTGTGAATCAAGAATTAACAGCGCTGGTTGAGTGTCTAGATAAGTCCGCAGATTATTTAAGCCTTGGTGGACGGTTGGTTGTTATTAGTTTTCACTCTTTAGAGGATCGCATCGTGAAGCGATTTATGAGGGACAACTCAAGACCCCCAAAGCTGCCAAGAGGTTTGCCTGTTATGCCGGATAATGTGACCAAGCCCTTGTTACGTTTGAAAGGCAAGGCAGTAAAGGCAAGTGAAGCAGAGGTTAGTGTGAATCCACGTTCTAGAAGTGCGGTGATGCGAATAGCGGAGAAGCAGATTTGAATATTTGGAATTTGCCTATCCTAATTGCCCTATTTGTGTCAGTGGTCTGGTTGGCTATTGGTGTTGTTGATAATCGTTATCAAGCAAGATCATTGTACACGGAGTTGCAACACCTAGAAAAGGAACGTGATGAATTGAACTCAGTGTGGAGTCGGTTGCGTCTACAAAAGAGTAGCACATTAAATCATGCCAAAATTGAGCGTCAGGCGAGAGAAAGTCTCAATATGAAAAAGCCAGATGCTGTTGATATTAAGGTAATAATAGAGTGAAACGCCGAAGCAACAAAACATCTCCAGTGTACCGAGGAAGGCGCTTGTTCCTGATGGGCGCGCTATTGTTTGGTATTGGTGTGTTATTGGTGAGAGCGGTTTATCTAGAGGTTTATCAGCAGGACTTCTTGCAAGAGCAATCAGATAAACGTAAAAACCGGGTTGTCTCAATTCCTGCTTATCGAGGCATGATTTTAGATCGTAATAACGAAGCTTTGGCGATTAGTTCGCCAGTCAAGACGTTATTTTGTAGTCCGCAGAAGTTACTACATAAGCGTGAGGAATTGCGTCAAAAATTTGAAGAGGCTAGGCGAATATTTGAAGCTCAAGGAAAAAGGGCATCAAAGATTGTTCAAGATGAATATCAATTAGCCAAATTAGACTTTATGAAGTTTGAAGATAATTTGGCAAATATGGAAGATCTACTAGGAATGCAAGTAGGAGAGTTGATGGGTGTTTTAGAAAAATCACGCAGTAAACACTTTTACCGTTTAGGTAGGCAAAAAAGTCCTGAATTAGCACAAAAGATATTAGATATGGATTTGCCGAGTGTAAAAGCGAAGCAAGAATATAAGCGCTTTTATCCAATGGCAGAATCTGCGGCTCATGTTGTGGGGTTTACCGATGTTGATGGCAAGGGCATTGAGGGGATTGAACGTGCCCAAGATGCTGTTTTAGCAGGTAAGGCAGGTAAAAAACGAGTAGTTCGAGATGGCCGTGGTCAGCTGATCGAGAACATTGAACTCCTAGAAGAGATGCTGCCCGGAAAAGATGTGACGATTAGTATTGATCGGCGTTTGCAATATCTAGCCTATAAAGCCTTAAAAGCTCGTGTGTTTAAGTTGGATGCGGAGTCTGGCTCTGTTGTTGTACTGGATGCGCAAACGGGCGAAATTTTGGCAATGGCAAATATGCCAGGCTTTAATCCAAATGACCGACGCTCATTTAAGCCCTACAAATATCGTAATCGTGCAGTAACTGATATGTTTGAAGCAGGCTCAGTGATGAAGCCAATCACTATTGCGGCTGCGATTGAAAGTCGAGTAATTGATGCAAATGTCAAAATTGATACATCACCAGGTTATATCAAACTAAGTCGGCGTTATACGGTGAGAGATCATGCTAATTTTGGAAAGATCTCCTTGTCTTATCTGTTGGCAAAGTCAAGTAATGTTGGTGCAAGCAGAGTTGCTTTGCTTATGGAACCTCGTCAACACTGGATGTTTTTGAGTCGTTTAGGTTTTGGACGTGTGCCAGATGCGGGTTTTCCTGTAGAGGCTGCTGGATCATTACGAAACTATGTTAAATGGGGGCGAGTGGATGCGGCTTCACATGGGTATGGGTATGGCATAGCGGTAAGCTTATTACAGATGGTTAGAGCCTATACCCCATTTGCAGCAGATGGAGAGCTGCGTAGCCCAACGATTTTAAAATCAGTTAAGCCGAATCTAAGTCAACCAGTCATGTCGAAAGAAACGGCAAATTCTGTTTTGCATATGATGGAGTCGGTAATTGCTCCAAATGCAACGGGTAAGTTAGCGGTAGTTAATGGTTACCGTGTGGCAGGCAAAACAGGTACAGCGAGAAAGTTAGTTAATAAAAAGTATCGTACAGACAAATTTGTTACGAGTTTTATTGGGATTGCTCCAGTGAGTAAGCCTCGCTTGGTGGTTGGTGTAATGATTGATGACCCTAAAATGGATAAAAGTGGGGGGAAGGCGGCTGCCCCCGTCTTTGCCAAAGTAATGGCGGAGGCCTTGCGGATACTTGATATTGCTCCCGACAAATTACCATCTGATCAGAAAATAGTATCAGCAAATACAGGAGGAGCAACATGAATTATGTTAGCTCCCTTTCGCATTTGTTGGCTGGCTATATTGATGAGCAGCAGAGTGACGGCTTAGGTGAACTGGCTATTACAGGTCTGACGCTGGATAGTCGAAATGTATCTGACGGCATGTTGTTTGTCGCATTGCAAGGAACTCAGTCACATGGTCTTGCTTTTGCAGAGAAAGCAGAGCAGTTGGGAGCAGTTGCAGTAATTTGGGAGTCAGCAGAGAAGCTTGATTTACCTAAATTAAATATCCCGATGATTGAAATTGAGAACTTGGGTGAAAAACTAGGTGGTATTGCAGATCGTTATTATCAAATGCCGAGCCACGATTTGAATGTGATTGGTATTACGGGAACGGATGGTAAAACCTCGGTAAGTCATTTTTTAGCTCAGGTGAT
The DNA here is from genome assembly GCA_027024625.1 of Thiotrichaceae bacterium. Classification (GTDB taxonomy): domain Bacteria; phylum Pseudomonadota; class Gammaproteobacteria; order Thiotrichales; family Thiotrichaceae; genus S015-18. The sequence goes on along the minus strand of JALVRY010000178.1, from coordinate 12,284 downwards.
CAATGCACAAGATGCTGATAGTTGTGGTGTTATTGGTACGTTGGGGATAGGTTTACCAGCGGCTTTGCAAAAAGCAACACATACCACGCCAGATGTGATTACAGTTCACCATATATTGCGGCAACAAAAAAATGCAGGTGTAAAAACACTGGCAATGGAAGTTTCTTCACATGCATTGGATCAAGGTCGTGTTAGTGCTGTGCAATTTGATACTGCAGTGCTTACTAATTTGACGCGTGATCACTTGGATTATCACGGCACAGTTGAAGCCTATGCCGCAGCAAAAGCAAAGTTATTCCATTGGTCTAGCCTAAAAAATGTGGTTGTCAATCTTGATGATGCAATGGGGTTAAGCTTGGCAAAAGAGCTAGCAGGTCATCATAGTTTACGAGTCATTGGTTACGGCATTAATGAGTCAGAATTTGGCGATTTGCCAGAAGGGGTGGAACGAGTTGTTGCAACGAAGGCAAGCTTTGAGCACAGCGGGATCGTCGCGGATATTGTCACGCCTATCGGAGAAAGTGTGTTAAAAGCACCAATATTAGGGAAGTTTAATTTAAGTAATTTATTGGCTGTATTAGGTGTGCTGATTGCCATGGGGTATGAGCTTGATGATGCAGTTAAGCAAATCCAGCAAGTGAAAACAGTTGCTGGGCGTATGGAGCGCATCTCCAGCAATACAGAGGCGGCTTCACCCTTGGTCGTTGTTGATTTTGCTCACACCCCCGGAGCTTTAGAGCAGGCTTTAAGGGCTGTGCGTGAGCATGCGGAAAAGCGTTTAATTTGTGTATTTGGCTGTGGTGGTGATAGAGATTCAGGAAAACGCCCTCTAATGGCAGAGATAGCGGAGCGTTTGGCTGATGAGGTTGTGGTAACAGATGATAATCCACGCACAGAGAGTGCTGTGGATATTTTTGCTGATATTAGTCAGGGTTTTAAGAATAGTAATCTGGTTACTTTCGAACATGATCGCCAGAAAGCAATTCAATTGGCTATTGCAGAAGCCGGAGAAGGTGACGTTGTAATGATTGCAGGCAAAGGACATGAAACGGTGCAAATAATAAATAATAAAAAATATCCTTTTGATGACCGTATTGAAGCGGCAAATGCATTAAAGGAGAAAGCGGCATGACATGGTTGATGCTTTCTCAAATCTCAGAAATGGTTGGCGGGGAGTTGCATGGCGATGATGTTGCTGTCGATGCCGTATTCACTGATTCCCGTAAAGCAGAGACTAATCAGCTATTTATTGCGATTAAAGGTGAACGGTTTGATGCGCATGATTTTGTTGCTGGTCTCGAAGATAAAGCGGCAGGTGCATTGGTTCATCAGCTAAGTGATTGTGATTTGCCGCAAATACTGGTTGAAGACACCCATAAAGCATTGGGTGATTTTGCTAAAGCTTGGCGTGAGCAATTAAAGCTGCCTGTTATTGGTTTAACTGGTAGCAATGGAAAAACAACAGTTAAAGAAATGATTGCCAGTATTCTTGGTGAACAAGGCAAGGTGTTGGCAACTATCGGTAATCTCAACAATGACATTGGAATGCCGCTAACATTGTTGCGAATCCGAAACGACGATGATTATGCCGTCATTGAAATGGGGGCAAATCACTTTAAGGAAATAGAGTACTTAACGAATATTGCTCAGCCTGATGTGGCGATTGTGAATAATGCAGGAGCGGCTCATTTAGAAGGCTTTGGTGATATTGAAGGGGTCTCACGTGCAAAAGGTGAGATATTCACAGGTCTACGTGAAAATGGTATCGCTATTATCAATGCAGATGATGATTATGCTGAATATTGGAAGCAACAGTGTGAAGGCAAAAGGATTGTTACTTTTGGTATAAGCCAAGTTGCGGATATACAAGGTGAAATAGCCGATAATGGGGATTTACTTATTAACCCAAAAAAGCAGGGTATTCGTGTAGAGCTGAAGTTGCTCGGTGAACATAATGCTTTAAATGCACTGGCTGCTACTGCTGCGTCAGTCGTTGTCGGAGCAAAAGCTTCTTCGGTAAAAAATGGTTTAGAAAAACTACAGCCTGTAAAAGGACGTTTAGCTCCTGTTGATGGCCAAGAAAATTCAGTGCTAATAGATGATACCTATAATGCAAATCCGACATCCATGTTGATGGGGATTAATGTGCTCGCAAAACGCTATGGGCAGAAAGTCTTGGTTCTCGGGGATATGGGAGAGCTAGGCGAAGATGTCAAAGAAATGCATGCCCAAATAGGGTTGCAAGCTAAAGAAGCAGGGATTAACCACTTATATGGACTTGGTGAATATAGTTTACAAGCCTGTCAGTCATTTGGTGAAGATGGTGAGCACTTCACTGATATAGCTGCGTTGCTAGAAAAGCTTAGAGTATTAATAAAAGAAGATAAAACAACAATACTAATAAAAGGTTCAAGGGCAATGGAAATGGAAAGACTGGTAGAAGCATTGAGTGTTGAGGGGAGTGTTTAATGTTATTTGCATTATTTGACTATCTCAGCAATTTTTACAGTGGATTCAATGTGTTCCAGTATTTAAGTTTGCGAGCAATTATGGGGATTCTCACTGCGCTAGGAATGTCCTTGTGGTTGGGGCCTAGAATGATTCGCTATCTGACACGTTTGAAAATTGGACAATATATTCAATCTGATGGACCAGATCATCAAGCAAAATCAGGAACACCAACCATGGGTGGTGCCTTGATTTTAAGCAGTATTACGGTTGCAACACTACTTTGGGGTGATTTAAGTAATCGTTATATCTGGGTTGTTTTGGTTGTTACGATGGGTTTTGGTTTGGTTGGTGGCTTGGATGACTATACAAAATTAAGACAGCAAAAAAATGAAGGTCTAACTGCAAAAGCAAAGTATCTCTGGTTATCCGCTATTGGTATTTTGGTGGTGACATATCTATATGCAACGGCGGTTACACCAGAAGAAACAACGCTGTATTTTCCTGTTTTTAAAGATTTGACATGGCAAATGGGCTTGTTTTTTATCCCTTGGTCTTATCTGGTTATCGTAGGTTCAAGTAATGCTGTGAATTTGACGGATGGCTTAGATGGATTAGCAATTATGCCGACAATTATGGTGGCAGCGGGGCTTGGTATTTTTGCATTTGTTAGTGGGAATAGTGTGATTTCTGAATATTTAGAGATTCCCTACATTGTAGGCTCTGGGGAAATCGTTGTTTTTTGTGGGGCAATATTTGGAGCTGGCTTAGGTTTTCTCTGGTTTAACACTTATCCCGCACAAGTTTTTATGGGAGATGTTGGTGCCTTAGCGTTAGGTGCGGCACTCGCCATTGTTGCAATTATTGTTAGACAGGAAATCGTATTAGCAATTATGGGAGGCCTGTTTGTGATGGAAGCTGTTTCTGTCATTTTGCAAGTTGGTTCCTTTAAGTTAAGAGAAGGAAAGCGAGTTTTCTTAATGGCTCCTTTGCATCATCATTTTGAGAAGAAAGGTTGGGCAGAGCCGAAAGTTATCGTCCGCTTTTGGATTGTAACTATCGTATTGGTTTTAGTGGGTTTGGCGACATTAAAGGTTAGGTAAGTAGTTTAATGACAGCATATCAGAACAACTGGAAAACATTGGTAGTCGGTCTAGGTCAGACTGGGCTATCGGTTGCCCGTTATCTGGGAGGAAAAGGAGTAGCCTTTGCTGTTGTTGATAGTCGTGAAAATCCACTGGGAAAAGATGAGTTGGAAAAAGAGTTTCCAAATACGCCAACATGGTTTGGTGAATTCCAACTCGAGCCATTTATGCAAGCAACGCAGCTTGTAGTAAGCCCAGGTATTGCGGTTGCGACACCTGTTATTCAGAAAGCTAAGAAAAATGGCGCAGAAATTATTGGTGATATAGAGCTATTTGTGAGAGAGGCAAATGCACCGATTATTGCGATTACAGGCTCTAATGGCAAAAGTACAGTAACCACTCTAGTTGCAGAAATGGCTGAAAAAGCAGGTTGGACTGTCTATGCAGGTGGTAATTTAGGTACAACATCACTGGATTTATTGCAGAGAAAACAGCCTGATTTATACGTAATGGAACTGTCGAGTTTTCAGCTAGAAACCACGCAATCATTGCGAGCAGCTGCATCGGTTATCTTGAACCTATGTGAAGATCATATGGATCGTTACGATAGTTTTAATGATTATGTTGCAGCTAAAGAAGTTGTTTATAAAAACTCAAAGTTAGCCGTTATTAATCGTGATGATAGTTTGGTAAAAGCCTTGAAGGTTGATGTTCCAAGCGTTTCTTTCGGCTTGGATGAGCCAAGTGCGGAACAATATGGTGTGCGAAAAGGCTATTTGGCTAAAGGCGATCAACAGCTAATGTTGATTGATGAAATGAAAGTGCAAGGTAGTCACAATGTGGCAAATGCACTCTCAGCCTTAGCATTGGGCGAGGCGGTTAATATTCCAATGGAAGCCATGCTAGATGCTATTCGTAACTTTAAGGGCTTAGAACACAGAACACAATGGGTTGCGGAGATCAATGGCGTGACTTGGTTTAATGATTCCAAGGGTACAAATGTTGGAGCCACCATTGCGGCATTAGATGGTTTGTCTGGTAAAACAGTACTAATTGCAGGTGGGCAAGGTAAAGGTGCAGATTTCTCGCCACTCACTGAGGTTATCAATAAGAAAGCACGAGCGGTTGTATTGATTGGAGAAGATAGAGAACAAATTGCGACAGTTATTGATGAGGATGTGAATGTTGTTTATGCCGAAGATATGCCTGAAGCCGTAAGTTTAGCAGCAAGCTTGGCTAAGCCTAATGACAACATCTTATTGTCTCCAGCCTGTGCAAGTTTTGATATGTTTAAGAGTTATGGGCATCGTGGTGATGTCTTTATGGAAGCAGTCAGGAGTTTATCATGAATAGCCTGATAGAACGCTGGAATAGTATTAATTGGACGCGGTATATAGACCAAGAACTAATGGTTGTCCTGACGTTATTGACTGCTTTAGGTTTAATCATCATGACTTCAGCTTCAATTTCGGTTGCCGATAAAAAGGGTTATAGCAATATTTTCTACTTCCTTGATCGCCAACTGATTTTTATGGGCTTGGGGCTGATATTAGCCTTGGTTGTTTATCAAATTCGAATGGGATTTTGGCAAGAATTAGGTGTGAAATTGTTGCCTATTGTCGTGATTTTGCTGATAGCAGTATTGATCCCCGGGATTGGAAGGGAAGTGAATGGAAGTCGTCGCTGGATTTCATTTGGTCTTTTTTCAATTCAGATTTCAGAGGTGGCAAAGCTAATTACCTTGATGTATTTGGCTGGTTATATGGTTCGTCATGGCAAAAATTTATCAACATCGACATCGTATAAACCTTTATTAATTCCATTGGCAGCGATGGGCTTTATTGGTGGTTTGCTTCTATTAGAACCTGATTTTGGAACAATGCTAGTTATTATGGCATCCAGTATTGCATTGCTATTCCTAGGTGGTGTTCGAATAGAACGGTTATTTTTAGTTATTGCTGGCTCGGTGGCTTTGATGATCCCATTGCTGATGATGGGATATCGTGGTGCACGGATGACCGCCTTTTTGGATCCTTGGAGTCATGCTTCTGATACGGGTTATCAAACAGTACATGCTTTGATGGCAATTGGTAACGGCGGATGGTTTGGTACCGGTTTAGGTGGCGGTGTGCAAAAACTATATGTACCAGAGCCACATAATGATTATATTTTTTCTGTTTTAGCTGAAGAGTTTGGTTTTGTTGGGATATTGCTTGTTTTGTTCCTCCTAGGTTGGTTAGTAAAGAGAGCATTTATTATTGGCTTTAATGCGGATAAGGCTAAGTTACATTATGGAGCGTATTTAGCTTATGGAATTGCTTTTTGGATAGGTTTTCAGTCTTTATTTCATATTGGTGTAAATATGGCCTTATTACCACCCAAAGGTCTGACCTTACCGTTTGTGAGTTATGGTGGGAGTAGTTTGCTAATCGCTTTTGTTGCAATGGCTTTATTGATGCGTGTGCACAGGGAAACACAGTTTGCCCTTTACGGCTTGCCTAATCGTAAAAAAATAAGAGCTAAGAAAGTTGTACGAAGGAGACTGAAAAATGCCTAGCGTTCAACAGACTTATGCTCGTCCAATTATGATTGCTGCAGGTGGTACAGGTGGACATGTTTATCCGGGTTTGGCGGTTGCCAAAGAGTTAGAAGAGCGTGGTGTGCGTATTGTTTGGATGGGTACACATAATGGTTTGGAAGCTCGTGTTATACCTGAAGCTGGTATAGAAATGGCGTGGCTAAACATTACAGGTTTGCGTGGTAAGGGTGCTGTAACACTACTAATGGCTCCTATTCGGTTAATTATGGCTTTGGCTCAATCTATCGCAATTATGGTAAAGCATAAACCGGCCGCTGTATTGGGTATGGGAGGCTTCGTAGCGGGGCCAGGTGGGTTGGTCGCAGCATTAATGGGAAAACCCGTATTAATTCATGAGCAAAATGCGGTGTCAGGCTTAACGAATCGTTTGCTATCGCGTGTTGCAAGAAAAGTATTGGAAGCATTCCCAAATACCTTTGACTTAAAAAAAGTGGTTTCTGTTGGAAATCCTGTGCGTAGAGAAATAACACAAATTGCAGCACCTGAAGAGCGGCTAGCAAACCGCACAGGGAAAGTACGATTACTGATTGTTGGTGGAAGTCTGGGAGCATTGGCTCTGAATCAAACAGTACCTGAAGCCTTGGCTTTATTGCCAGAAGAATTAAAGCCTGAAGTAATGCATCAAGCAGGCAAGCAAACCTTTGAAACAGCATCGAAAGCATATAAAGAGGCAGGTGTCGAAGCTAATGTTGTTTCATATATAGAAGATATGGCAGAGGTATATGCATGGGCAGATTTAGTAATTTGTCGAGCTGGTGCAATGACAATTTCAGAGTTGGCAGCGGCAGGTGTAGCATCAATTTTAGTGCCATTTCCCTATGCTGTTGATGATCACCAAACAGCGAATGCTCGTTATTTGTCAGATAAGGGGGCGGCTTTGCTTTGTCCTCAGTCAGAAATAACTGCCGAGTCATTAGCACAGGATTTAGACAATTTATTAAGCAATAGGCAAAAACTTAGAGAAATGAGTCAACAGGCGCGGGCATTGGCAAAACCTCATGCAACCGAGCATGTGGCTGATTTTTGTATGCAATTTGCGGGTTATGAAGCAGGTGTAATAAAAAATAATAATAAGGAGACACAAGGATGAATGCGGACTTAGATTTAGCAAAAAAGCGAATTAAGCGTATCCACTTTATTGGTATTGGTGGAGCGGGAATGAGTGGTATTGCCGAAGTTATTGTTAACTTGGGTTATAACGTGTCAGGCTCAGATATTGCAGATAATGCAGTGACTCAGCGCTTGCAATCGATGGGATGCATTATCTTCAAAGGTCATGAGGCTGAAAATATATATGGTGCGGACGTTATTGTTGTGTCAACTGCAATTAATGAAGCTAATCCTGAAATTATTGAAGCAAGAGAGCGTGGTATTCCCATTGTTCGACGTGCAGAAATGCTGGCTGAACTTATGCGTTTTCGCCAAGGTATCGCGATTGCAGGTACGCATGGAAAAACAACGACAACGAGCTTAGTGACAAGTTTATTGGTTGATGCAGGCTTAGATCCAACCTTTGTTATTGGTGGAAAACTCACAAGTTCAGCCAGTAATTCACGTCTAGGTAGTGGAACATGGTTGGTTGCGGAAGCGGATGAAAGTGATGCCTCATTTTTATTCTTAACACCTGTGATTTCTGTCGTTACCAATATTGATGCGGATCACTTAGGTACGTACGACAATGATTTTGAAAAGTTAAAAGACACCTTTGTTGAGTTTTTGCACCACTTACCATTTTATGGCTTAGCTATTTTATGTGTAGATGATGAGCATGTAAGAGATATCTTACCTAAAATCAATCGCCCAATTGTGACTTATGGTATTCATCAACCTGCAGATATACGTGCTGTCAATGTTCGATATGAAGGAATGCAAAGCCACTTTACTTTGGCATGTGCTAAAGATGGTCGCTCAATGGATGTGACATTAAATATGCCAGGTGAGCACAATGTATTAAATGCACTTGCTGCTATTGCTATCGCTGCTGAGCTTGAGGTGGGTGATGCTGCAATACTGAAAGCCCTAGAAAATTTCCAAGGCGTTGGTCGTCGTTTCCAGAGTTATGGCGATATTGAAATGGAAAATGGCACAATTTCACTGATTGACGACTATGGTCATCATCCCACAGAAATGCAAGCGACTATTGATGCGGTGAAAGAGTCATGGCCAGAACGACGCTTAGTTTTATTGTTTCAGCCCCATCGCTTTACAAGAACGCGTGACCTATTTGAAGATTTGTCACAAGTACTATCAGAGCCAGATGTATTGGTGTTGATGGATGTTTATGCGGCGAGTGAAGAGCCCATTGCTGGAGCAGATGGTCGATCACTTGCTCGCTCAATTCGCATGCGTGGCAAAGTCGATCCAATTTTTGTGAGTGAAGAAGATGATGTTGCAGAAACACTAAAAAATATTTTACAAGATGGCGATGTTCTACTGACTTTGGGAGCAGGTAGTGTTGGAGCAATCGCATCTAACTTGCCAAGAAAGCTGAGAAAAGAAAATGGCTGATAGCGTATTCAAAGACAAATTTGGAAAAGTTGCAGTGTTAATGGGAGGCTGGGCCGCAGAAAGAGAAGTCTCACTTAATAGTGGTGATGCCGTATTGACTGCTTTAAAAGCCGCAGGTGTTGATGCTTATGGTGTTGATGTTGATCGCAATATAATCAATGTCTTACAAACTGAAAAGTATGATCGAGTCTTCAATATTTTACATGGCCGTGGTGGTGAGGATGGCCTTATACAGGGAGTTTTAGACGTTTTACAAATACCCTATACAGGTTGTGGCGTGATGGCATCGGCAATCAGTATGGATAAGCTAATGACCAAACGAATTTGGATGGGAGCAGGTTTACCAACACCAAAGTTTGAAATGTTGACAGCAGATACAAACTTTTATGCCGTGGTTGATCGTCTTGGTTTGCCATTAATGGTGAAGCCAGCCTCAGAAGGTTCGAGTATTGGCATGGCGAAAGTAACAAAAGCAGATCAGCTAGAAGCCGCATGGAAAACTGCTGTGGAATATGATGATCAAGTTTTTGCAGAGCAATGGGTAGAAGGTAGTGAATATACTTGTGCTTTGTTGAATGGAGAAGCGCAACCGCTTATTCGTTTGGAAGTGCAAAATGACTTCTACGATTATGAGGCAAAGTATCAATCAAATGATACGCAATACCATTGTCCTTGTGGTTTAGAGTCAAAAGAAGAAATTGCATTGCAAGACTTATCGCTTAAAGCCTTTTCTGCTGTCAATGGTAAGAGTTGGGGGCGTGTTGATTTGATGAAAGACCAAGCCGGAAAAACGTGGTTAATTGAGGTGAATACGGTGCCAGGAATGACTGATCATAGCTTGGTTCCAATGGCAGCAAAGGCAAATGGTATTAGTTTTGAAGAATTGGTTATAAAGATATTGGAGACGACGGTTTAAAGTCATGTTAGTTAGCAATCGCAGGCGAACTCGTTCGCAGACAGTGAGAACCAAAACGACTCGGAAAGCACGAGTCCGTCAATCGGTGACGCTTTCTGAGCAACAAAGACGTTGGCTGGGAATTGCTGCGGTACTGATGATTATCTTAGGTGCATCGCTTTGGATACGAAGCTGGTTCGTTGATCCGATGCATTGGCCAATTGAACGCGTGGAAATTAAGGGTGATTTAAAGTATGTCACACGAGATACCTTGCAAGAAGTTATTAAACATTATGTTCGTACCAATTTGTACCTGCTAGAGGATAAGAATTTAGAGAGTGAATTAGAAGCAATTCCGTGGGTAAAAGATATTAGTTTACTTAAATCTTGGCCTCAGGAACTTGTTATTGAAGTTAAAGAGCATCATCCAGTTGCGTATTGGGGAGAAAATCAGCTACTTGATCAATATGGTGAAATTTTTAATGGCGTGTTACCTGAAAGGCGTAGAGATTTTCCCGTGTTGTATAGCCCTGAAGATAAAGGGCAAGAAATGGGTGAGCGTTATTTGCAAGTGTTGAAGTGGTTGAAAGATGTGCCGATGAAGGTGGTGTCATTAACAGAAGATGCGCGTGGATCATGGGTGATAGGTTTTGATGATGGTTTGACGGTCAATGTGGGTACAAAAGACCAAGAAAAGCGTCTTAGACGTTTTGTTGTGGGGTATCAGAAGGCATTAAATAAACAATTGGGGAAAATCAGCTTGGTTGATTTACGTTACACGAATGGTTTTTCAGTAGAGTGGAAATGATCAAGTTTACTTCAAAGGACAAGGGCAAATTGCTCTCTTGTTCTCAAAGCAATTTAAGAGTGGTTAAGACATGATAGTCGCACTAGATATAGGAACATCAAAGGTTGTAACTTTGATTGGTGAAATTAATGATGAAGGCAAAATGGACGTTGTCGGTATCGGAAAAACTTCATCAAGAGGAATGAAAAAAGGCGTGGTCGTCAATATTGAATCAACGATTCAATCAATTCAGCAGTCGGTTGAAGAGGCTGAGTTGATGGCAGGGGTGCAGGTGAAATCTGTATATGCAGGCATTGCCGGTAGTCATATTCAGAGCCTTAATTCTCACGGTATTGTCGCCATCAAGGATAAAGAGGTCACAGATAATGATGTCGATCGTGTAATGGATGCGGCCAAGGCGGTCGCCATCCCTGCGGATCAACGTATTTTACATGTGTTGCCACAAGAGTTTGTTATTGATAGCCAAGAGGGTATTCGTGAGCCAGTTGGTATGTCAGGCGTTCGGCTAGAGGCAAAGGTTCATCTAGTAACTGGTGCTGAAAGTGCAGTGCAAAACATCATTAAATGTGTAGATCGCTGTGGGCTGGATGTTGATGATGTGATCTTAGAGCAAGTTGCATCAAGTTATTCTGTGCTGGAAGAAGAGGAAAAGGAATTAGGTGTTTGTCTTGTCGATATTGGTGGTGGCACGAGTGATATTTCTGTCTTTTTAAATGGTGCGATTCGCCATACTGCGGTGATTCCAATTGCCGGTGATCAAGTAACAAATGATATTGCTGTTGCTGTTCGTACGCCAACAGATGAAGCAAATAAAATTAAAATTCAATATGGCTGTGCATTACGCCAATTGATTGAAGAAGAGGAAATTATTGAGGTACCAGGTGTTGGCGAGCGTGAGCCTAGAGGGCTTTCAACGCAAACATTGGCTTCAGTGATTGAACCTCGATATGAAGAACTTTTCTCTTTAGTTCTTGCGGAATTACGTCGCAGTGGATATGAAGAGTTAGTTGGTGCAGGTGTCGTATTAACGGGCGGTGCATCAAAAGTAAAAGGAGCTGTGGAGCTTGCTGAAGAAGTGTTCCACATGCCAGTTCGTGTTGGAATGCCTCGCCATGTCGGTGGTTTACGTGGTGAGGTTGAAGACCCAATTCATGCAACAGGTGTTGGTTTGTTGTTGTATGGGGCTGCCCAACAAGTGTATGGAGAAAGTCGATCCTATAGCCTGAGTTCCTCGTCAGGTCTATGGGAGCGAATGAAGAACTGGTTTACTGGAAATTTATAGTCTTATATTTTGAAGGCTAGTTAAAATTGTGAAGGAGATAGGCATGTTTGAACTAATGGATAATGAAGCACAAGGTGCTGACATTAAAGTTGTTGGCGTTGGCGGCGGCGGTGGTAATGCTGTTAAAAATATGGTGGAAGCCGGGATTGAAGGTGTTGAATTTATCTGTGCAAATACAGATGCACAGGCACTGGAAACGTCCCAAGTTAAGACTATTTTACAACTAGGTAGTACCTTAACAAAAGGACTTGGCGCAGGTGCTAACCCTGAAGTAGGTAGAGAGTCAGCCCTAGAAGATCGTGAGCGTATTAAAGAGCTTATTGCTGGTACTGATATGTTGTTTATTACCGCTGGAATGGGTGGTGGAACAGGGACTGGAGCTGCTCCAGTTGTTGCTGAAATGGCAAAAGAGTTAGGTATTTTGACGGTTGCAATCGTTACGACTCCTTTCCCATTTGAAGGTCCAAAGCGTATGGCTTCGGCAAAAGCAGGGATTGAAGAATTGCGTAATAGCGTTGATTCATTAATTACGATTCCAAACCAGAAGCTACTAACATCGCTAGGTAAAAAAGTATCACTACTTGATGCGTTTAAAGCAGCCAATGATGTGCTGCTAGATGCGGTGCAAGGAATTTCTGAGCTAATTACTCGTCCTGGTT
>JALVRY010000177.1 GCA_027024625.1 Thiotrichaceae bacterium | reverse complement strand
CTAACGGCATTAATTGGGCAAGATAAGCATGACCTTTATTCATTAAGCGGTCTCATGTGGCACGCCAATAAAAAACAAAATGCAGTCTTAAAACTCACGCTTGATAGCCGTTTGCAACAAATTGCTCAAGACAAACTTGAACAAGGTATTAAAAAACGCCCTTCCCCTTATCGTCGTGCGGCCGTTGTCATGCTCAATGCAGAGACAGGCGAGATGCTAGCCGCAGCGAATTACCCTAATCCCAAGCAAGGTGTTCATGAGTGGGATCGAAATGTCATTAGTCTTCTTTATCCTGATAAAGACCCTTATCGCTTTAATCCATGGCAAGGCATGACAGGGGATAATGCACCAGGATCAACCTTTAAAGTGGTCACCGCGATGGCGGCACTCAAAGCGGCTGATGATAATAAAACCCTGAATGATTTTTTAGTCGGTAGCGCTATCGCCCATTACAAAGCGAAAACAGGGCTTGACCCTGATGCCAAAGATTATCGTATTCCGAATACGCCCCCTGCTATTAAAGCCATTGGTACAGGTCATAGCATTCGCCAAGCAGCAGGGGCATTATTTGATCCAAGCTGCGGTAAAAAAACAAATAATAGAGGCGTGGTAGGTTTACCTGAAGCAACCAAGGAATCCTTGAATAATTGGTATGCACATCTGGGTATTTTAATGGATGCACCCTCGCTTAATCTTAATCAGCCCGCACAAGCATCGCACTTAGTACAAATGGCGAATCATTTAGGCTTTAACCGTGTCAGCTCCTTGGACAGCTTCAATCTTCAACGCTATAAAGCAGACGAATATGGGCGCGGGGATGTGCTGAATGCCTATGCAGGCTCAATGGATTTAGCCAGCCCATCCGCTAATCGTAATGAAGCCTTGCAACGCTTAGCACAAAATAGTTTTGGGCAAGGCTTAACCTCAACGCCGTTGCAAATGGCTAAAGTTGCTGCCAGTATTGCCACAGGAAAAAATATACAACCGCAATTATTGATGGCATTAGCAGGCGATGAAGCAGAAGAGCCTGAACATGACGATTTGGATATTGCTAATCTCGATAGCTTGCGTGATGGTATGAAGGCGGTAGTGCAAACAGGCACCGCAAAAGGCGTGTTTAAAGGTAAGTTAAAATGCCGTGTTTATGGCAAAACAGGCACGGCAGAAGTGGGGACTAAAAAAAGCAATTTTCGCATTTCACCTTGGTTTATGGGCTGGTATGCACCGCCTGATAAACGCCCCCCCCTTGCCTTTGCATGTATGGCAACGCACTATCCACGCGGCACAGGAAGTTATGGTGGTAGCATTTGTGCGCCGATTATTAATCATATCCTAACGGCGTGGAATGCGAGTGTGGATGCTCAGGAGGATAAATAATGAAAATACAGAAAATACTGATCAATCTATATCATGCATCTATCACTCGTTTTTCATCCACTAGAGCCATCCTCTTATTATTACTGCTATTAGCGGTTTTATTCACCACACTCATCCATCACGCACCTGCCCATTGGTATTTAGCACAACTCAAATTATCGCCTAATACAAGCGATAGTGATCTTGTGGAAACTCGTTTAGGCTATCACGAACTGGGGCAATACAAAGGCTATAATTCGGCAGATTTACAACATTTAAAAGCTCGTTTTGATCCACAGCAAGGCTGGTTACTCAGTAATATTTCACCCAAAAAGAAAGCGATTGCAGTGAGTAATAAGGCTGAATTTCGTTTGAAACGTTGGTCATTAAAGCAAGGCGATATCATCACCATTGGGCGTTATACCCTACAGGTTGATGCATTGAATGCCACCGATGCCCGCCAACTTCGTTTACGTTGTACAAACTGCACGCAGAACAAGCGCGAAAACGAGAGGGTCGTGGAATGGCAACAAACGCACTTATCAGCAACAGAAGCCAATTTTGCTGCTTGTCCTGATAACACCGTTATAGATCGTCTCCAGCAACAATGGCAACAGTATCGTCAGCAAACACGTACCTTGTTTACACTGGGGGGAAGTGTGCAATGTCATCATCGTTGGAAATTACCCATACCGTTAGCCTCGGCTAAAATTATCTGGCAACAAGGGCAGTATTGGTTGGTGCCATTACGACACGATATTGACTTTCGCTTCCAACGACAACAGGGCGAAGAACAGAGCCTCAATGACTTAGAAACGCCCGTTGTGTTCACTAATGACAAGGGCGAACGGGAAGTGATTAAAAAGCTCATTATTGGACGCACACATTACACCGTAACACGCGACGAAAAAGCCTTGATCTTAACCCCTGACCAACGACTGCACTTATTTGCTGAATCGCTAGCGAATCAAACACAAGGTGCTAACAATGACCGTATAACCATTAATGCTGATTGGCATAAGGTAAGTTGGATCGGTGCGATCACTGCCGTACCAACGTTTGCAAAACTATTACAATGGGGAACGATAAAACGCTTTTTATTGGTCTTATTGGTGTTATTAACACTCAGCTATCTATTAGCTACTGTGCTTCATGCATGGTGTAATCAAGGTCAAATACGCGCGAAAACAACGGTTACATCCTTATTTGCTCAATTATCAGTCTCTGCTATTGGCTTTAGTGTAGGATTTGCACTGGTCGGTGAGAATCTCATCTTATTATTACTTCTCATGGCACTTAGCTGGAGTTTTGTTTCGACTCTCTTATGGCGTAATCAGTATTTTACAGCCTTCGGTGGCTTGGGTGGATGGTTTTATTTTATTATCCTGTTGTTAGCAGGAATCGGCTTATTAATACAAGTGCAACTGGCTGCGGGAGCAATGAATAGTCATTGGTTGCGATTCCCGCAAGGTTACATGGTGTTTTTACTCGCCTGTGCGATGCCATTAAGTTTTATCGCGCTCACCCCCGCCAACGCATTACAAGGTATTTGGCGTTGGCTGGCAAGAGCAAAAGAAAGCACTATTAAAGGGTTTTACCACCTGTTTCTGCTGCTGCTCGTCTTGTTGCTCATTATGCAAGTGGCGAGTGGTACGGAAACAGGGCTAGGGTTTTTACAGCCGATTGAATTTATTAAGTTGTTATTGGTGATCGTTTTAGCCAAAATGACACTGGATTTCAATGAAACACGGATGATGAGTGAGAACATTCATCATCGTCTATTACGCCGCTTTACGCTGGGTATTGCCGTCTTGCTGGTGATTTATTTGTCCGTTATCTTTGGTGTACGCGACTTCTCGCCCTTGTTAATTATTGCTACACTGCTAATGGCTTATGCATGGATTATTGTTCGTCATCCTGTTAAACCACGTTTTAGCTCGATATGGAAAGCACGGGGGCTGTTTATTATTTTCCCTCTAGTGCTTTTAGTCTCACTCGGCACGTATTTACATGCAGACCCCGATTCATGGTTAGCCAATGCTTTCCCGCAAACAGAGCGTTTTAAAATCTGGTCAGAACCATGGAACTACCCTGATTTGGGCAAACAATTGCAATTATCCTTAGAATGGGTACATGAAGGCGGTTGGCTGGGTAACGATTGGTTTGGTCGTAATGGTGCAATACTAAATTTACCTGCGGTACAAGATGATTTCATCCTTGCCTTTTTATTATATAAAGGCGGTGGACTGATTGGTTTGCTATTACTCATCACCCAAATGGCATGGTTGATGGTGCAATTTAGTCTTGTTAATGCCTTGCTGACACAATTACCGAATGAGCGCGAACAACGTTTATCACAAGCCTTACTTGCCTATATCCTGTACGGCTTAGCATGGATGCAATTACTCCACTGGCTGATTTCATGGGGCAATGTATTGGGCTTTATGCCGATTATGGGGCAACCGATGACATGGTTATCGATTGGTAACAGCCATTTAATGGCCATTGCTTTGCCAAGTATGCTGTTGTCATTAGTAGCATTGCGAATGGTTAAAATCGAAATAACATCGAAATAACATCGAAATAACATTAGTTCCGTCATTTGTAGGTTGGGGTTCGTTCCTCACCCCAACCTATCGTGCTGGAGCGTCCCGAGCTGCATTTCCATCGTGGACGATGGGAACGAGGTAAATGTTTTGATTTCATTCTCTCTATTATCTCTTTAAACCAACCGCTCCCACTCAAAGCCACAAATATTTCGCTCCGTCTCACAAAACTCAATACCAACCAGATATAACACCTCAGCACTGGCTTGGTATTTTTCATAATATTTTTTGTGCTTAATTTGCTTTAAGGCATCGCCTTTTTTGGTTTTACCATCAAGCACTTTAAACTCAATCACATACAGTTGCTTCATATCAGGTGTTGCGATAGTCAGGTCAATTCTGCCTTTATTGGTAACATCTTCGGCAATAAATTCAATCCCTAGCCCAGCGAAATAGCTATAGATGACACTGGCATAAAAGCCTTCGTAATGCTGAATATTGTTTTTAACGTAATTATTATAGGGAATGGCGGCAAAGAGTTGATGTATGGCTTGCTCAAATTGCTGCATATTATTGTCGATAATCGCGTTAAACAAAGTGGTTCTTTTGATCGAGCTGTGCGTTAACAGGTATTCAAACAGATGTTCATTTAATGCGCTTCTGACTTCTAAATTGGGGTAACATAATTCGTACACCCGTTTATGAAACAGGGTTTTCACCCGTTTAATGGTCAAATAGCCTGTTTGGAACAGTAAGGTTTCTAACTTGATATAATCAATATCAAAACTGCCAAGTTCAGTTTCACTGACCTCAATTTTTTCCATATTGGGAATAAAATAATGTCCTTGTTTTAATACCTCAATCAGAAACGCAGGATTCCCTGTTTCAAACCAATAATTACGATACTCGTGGTGATTATCGAAAAATAATAAAATATCATAGGGGTTATAAACAGGCTCACCGAGAAAATGATAGCCGTTGTACCATTGTTTAAGAGTGGCTAAATCCACGTCTTGCAATGAATCACTAAAATGCTCAAGAATGTCATTGTGGGTATAACCGCAAATCGTGGCATAGTCTTTCATCAGTGAAATATCTTTCAGGTTGTTCAGCCCACTGAAAAGACTCACTTTGGAAAATTTACTCACGCCTGTTAAAAAGACAAATTTGAGGTATTGGTCGCTTTCTTTAATCACCGAATAGACATTTTTTAAATCTTTTCTTATCGCTGTTGAGAGTGCTTTATCAGTAATATTATCAAGAATGGGCTTATCGTATTCATCAATGAGAATAACCACTTTTTGTTGGTACTTGTTATAGGCTTTGTTGATTAAATCCAAAAAGCAATTTTTGACATCATCGGTATAATAGCTACATTTCACCCCTAGCCTTTTTTGATTGGTATCAATTAACCACATAAAGCTACGATGTAAGTCTTCTTTTGACTGCATCACTCCGCCACCAAGACTGATTTTAATCACAGGATAAGTGACGCTCCAATTCCATCGGTCATGGATATAAAGCCCCTCAAAAAGTGACTGTCTGCCTTCAAAGATATCTTTTAAAGTATCCAAAAACAGTGATTTACCGAAACGTCTTGGGCGAGAGAGAAAGTAATACTTGCCGCCCGTAATCATATTTAACGCTATATCGGTTTTGTCAATATAGAGATAATTTTCTTCTTTGTCTCTGATGTCACGAAACGTTTGTATGCCTAAGGGGAGCTTTTTCATTACTTTTTCCTGCTTATTTAAGGGGTATTGTAACGTAAAGACGATAGTAGGTGGGGGAAAGGAAATATTCTAATAAAATCATAATGATAGGAAGTCTGTTGGAGTTCGTTCCTCACCCCAACTTACCGTGCTACCATGCTGATTTGCGAAATATTATCTTTTTTG
>JALVRY010000176.1 GCA_027024625.1 Thiotrichaceae bacterium | reverse complement strand
GCGCAACAAGAACTAGAAGAAGCCCTGCAACATGCCGAAGAAGACCGTTTAAAGCTTGGAGAAACGATTGAAAAATTAGCAGAATTAGAGCCAGAACTAGAAGAACAAACTGCTGAACTAGAAATGGCAAATGAACGCTTATTTGAAGCAGAGCAAGAGCGTTCCAAATGGCAAGAGCAATGGTCAGAACTACAAGAAAAATCCGCAGAACCAACACAAACCGCTCAAATTGAAAAAAATCGAATGGAGCAGCTTGAGCAAAACCTACGCCACAATAAGCAGCGTTTAGAACGATTAAAATCAGAAGCAGGGGCGTACCATCTGGATTCATTGCTAGAAACCTTGGAAGAATTTGCGACGCAACGTGAGATGTTGGCAGAAGAAAAATCAGAGTTGCAGATTCGTCAAGAGGAAAGCCAAACCTCATTAAATGAAGCTCAAGAAGAACAAAAGCACCTTAAAGCTAAAATTGATATACAGCGCTCAAAAGCCCAAACCTTAAAAGGACGATTAGCCTCGCTAGAAGCCTTGCAACAAGCGGGTTTAGGCAAAGAAAATAAAAAACTAAAACATTGGCTGAAAGAAAATCAATTAGCGGATGCTAGCCGTCTTGCTGAAAACATCCAAATTGAAACAGGCTGGGAAAAAGCCCTAGAAACCGTGCTAGGTCAACAATTAGAATCAATCTGTATTGATGATTTTAAACAAGTTGCTAGTCAAATAGCTACACTTCAGCAAGGCTCTTTGCAATTATTTTCCTTATCCAATAGCGAGCCTCAAGAACAAACTATAGCGGAATCATTAAGCAATAAAATCAAGCAACCCGAGGCGATTAAATCCCTGCTTTCTGGTATTCATTGTGCAGAAAACTTAGATGAAGCTCTTGCCCAGCAAGTAACATTGCAGCAGGGTGAATCGATTATTACGCGTGACGGTATCTGGCTAGGAGCTAATTGGCTGCGGGTCAATCGAAGTGAATCACATCATGATGGAGTGCTTGCTCGACAACAAGAAATTGAGCATTTGCAGAAAGAGTTAGCATCGCTTGATCTTATGCTGCAAACAACAGAGCAAAGACTTGATGAAAATCAGCAAAAGATTACTGAATTAGAGTTGCAAAACCGTGAATATCAACAAGCCTTTAATGATAGTCATCGTGAATTAAGTAAAGTAGAAGCGGCTCATAGTTCACAACAAAATAAAATTGAAAGTGCTCAGCTACGCGTTGAGCAAATCCAAAATGATCAACTTGAATTAGAGGAACGCATAGAAAAAGAAAATGCTGAGCATGAGCAAGCTAGACAGCGCAGAAATGCGGCAGTTGCTTTGATGGAGCAATTATCTGTTGAAAAAGAAAAGTTACAAAAAAGCCGAGATAGCTTGCAAGAATCCGTGAGCAATGCCAGTGAGCAGGTGCAACTATTACGTGATTATGTGAATGAAAATCGTGTGCAAATTGAATCTTTGCGAAGTCAAAAACAACTGAGTGAAGAGCAATTAGAGAGGCTTAATGAGCGTTTAGAAACCTTGCAACAACGCCAAGAACGCTTGCTAGAGCAAATGCAAGAAGTAAAAGAGCCAGAAGAAAATTTAGAAGATGCCCTGCAAACAGAACTTGCACGACGACAAAGCAGTGAGTCAAAACTGACGCAAGCTCGTACACACTTGCAAGAAATTGACAATACGATTCGAGAGTTAGAGCAAAAGCGTGTTGCTACAGAACACTTGATTGATACAAAGCGAGATACGATTGAAACACTAAAATTGCAATGGCAAGAAATCAAAGGGCGAGAAGATGCACTGTTAGAGCAATTTGCAGAAACAGAATTTGATGCGAAAGTTTTAGCAGAAGAAATAACGGATGATGTGAGTATTGAAGGGCATAAAAAGCAAATAGAAAAAATCCAAGCATCAGTCCAACGTCTTGGTGCGATAAACTTGGCGGCAATTGAAGAGTACGAAGAAGAATCACAGCGTCAAGAATATCTAGAGCAACAGAATAAAGATTTAGAATCAGCTCTAGCGACTTTGGAAGGCGCAATAGGAAAAATAGATCGTGAAACCCGCAGCCGCTTCAAGGATACCTTTGATCAAGTGAGTAATCGAATCCGAACCATGTTCCCTAAGTTATTTGGGGGTGGTGAAGCTTATTTAGAAATGACAGGTGACGATTTGCTTAACACTGGTGTGGTGATTATGGCGAGACCGCCCGGTAAAAAAATCAGTAATATTCACCTGATGTCAGGAGGGGAAAAAGCATTAACAGCGGTATCGATGGTTTTTGCAATCTTTGAGTTAAATCCAGCCCCGTTTTGCATGTTGGATGAAGTTGACGCACCCTTAGATGAAGCCAATGTCGGACGATTTGCAAATTTAGTCCGTGAAATGTCTGAACAGGTACAATTTATCTTTATTACCCACAATAAAGCAACAATGGAGCTTGCCGAAAATCTTGTGGGTGTTACCATGCGTGAGGCTGGTGTTTCGCGTCTTGTATCAGTCGATTTAGAAGAAGCAGTACGTATCACTGATTCAGGTGATGCAGATTAGATAAACTTCAGCAACTATTAATACCCAGAAAATAGGAAATTAACAGATGGATCCAGTTAGTATCATTATAATGCTGTTAGGCATCGCCGTGCTTGCTGCACTTTTTTTTATGAGCCGCTCAGCAAATAAATCTCTTCCTAAAGAAAAAGATATGCATATTCATGCGATACGTGAGGAAGATGGACGCTTAGCATCATCAGTCAAGGAAGATACAGGAAGTACCGATGCAGATATTTCTGATAATCAGCCTGCCAGCACACCTAAACCAGTCAAAGAAACGCAACTGGTTTTATTTATTGCGGCCAATAGCGATGATGGTCTAAATGGAAATAAGCTATTGAATATCATGGAAAAGATAGGTTTAAAATTTGGTGAAATGGATCTTTTTCATCGTTTGGCGACAACGGATAAGGGCGATGTTAGCATATATACCGTTGCCAACGGTGTAGAACCTTGGACTTTAAAGCCTGATGATATACGCGATCAAAATACGCCGGGTGTATCTCTTATTTTGAATTTGCCTAGCCTAATTGATGATGTGCAAGCGATTGAAGACTTTGTTGAAGTCGCAGGAATCATGGCGAGAGAGCTTAAAGCGACACTGAAAAATCAACAGCAAGAAGAGTTTAGCGAAAAAGATAAAGAAGCCATGCTCGCCTTGGTTCAATAGATAGCAGACTGATGAATATTGCCGCTATTGCCATAAAAACGATTCCTGACGTTAATGCTGGTAGGCGTTTACACAATATCAAAAACCTGTCTGATGAAGGTGTTGCCAAGGCGATGTTTCACTTGCATCAACAAAAAACAGGCTCTGCTGATTTACCCGTCTACCTGCAAAAAATAGTGGCGATTGCCGTTGTGACAGCCGAGAATGCTGAGGAACAAATAAGGCTTCTTAGTATTGAAAATGATGATGAAAAAAGTGTGTTAGAAGCCTATGTTGCAGCCACAAATGGAAAGCAACAAGTGGCTTGGAAAGGAAATCAATTTGAATTTCTTGCTATTCAATATCGAGCTTTAAAGTATAGAGTAGGCAATATTCCTGACTTTCTACAACATATTGATTTAAGTGAAAAGCTATCTCTAAATAATTCACAAGCATCGCCTAGCCTTGGTGAAATATCCTGCTTATTAAACCTCGAAGAAATAACAGAAGAAACCCTAGCTTCGACTTGGCAATCCTTCTTAAAGAATGAAAATAAGATTATTCACCAGTCTGCGATTACATCTGCTAAAAATGTTTTTCAAGTAGCTAGTCGTTTAAATTTGGATTCATATCGGGATCAGTGACTTTATCTATCATAGTTACTGGTTTAGAAGTTTATCCATAATATAGTACCTGAATCCGTGACTTCACTACGGCAGATAGCACAAGCTATTGATTCCACAGCGGTTGAAAAAATGCCCGCTTAACCTACGGGTGAAGCTAAGACTTTTTAAAATCCACTGTGAAACCAATATCTTGCACTCTCTTATCCGCATTGAAGTCACGGATTCAGGTAGTAACTATTTTCTCCTAGCATAAGTTGTCGTTTTTACTCTACTACGGGCGACTGTTTGATTGTTTCCCTTAACAACTTTTATTCGTTTACTGTTGCCTAAAATATCTTTTAGTGCTTCTGAGTCGACAGCGTATGCTGTTTGTAAATTAAATATTCCACCTAATAAAACAAGTGTGGCAATTCCTATTTTGATTTTCATCGTGCTTATTCCTGATAAATAATATCTCTAAAAAATTGTAATAATAAATCTGTTACCCTGATTTTATAGCCACCTTGTCCTGGTTTATTTCCACCAACCCAGTCAAAGATTAGCAAGCCAAAATAATCGGCTAGAATGGGTTGAATATTATTTCTAATTTGGTTAATCCAATATTGATTTAATATCTTAACTTCCTTCTTTTCCGTGGCAGACAGATTTTTCCTATTCGGATTGCCACCTAATAAACGAACCATTTCACCTTGAGACATTGTTTTATTGCCTCTTAAATATTGAAAAACCAATACTTGTAGAAGAGTTAAACGCTCCGTATTTAATAACCAACGCTTATTTTTTGCATAAATTGCAGGTGATTGACTCTGCTTTTTTAGCATATGTTCTCGATTATGGGTTTCCAAAAAGCCAATAATTTCAGACCACTTAGCCTGACGTTGTAAGTCCTTCAGTAGATGTGTTAATACGTGTTTATCCTGCTCAGATAGCGGCATAAATAACTCCTAGGAAACCAGTACCCCATCAAACCAATATTGATTTAGAGTACTAGGAGCTCATATTTTCAGACAAGCTCCTAGAGATATTCTATCTCTATTGATATTGAGTTTAGATTTCCAAAGCAGTTCTTTCTAATTCCATTCCGCAGTCATTTTTGTGAGTAACGGTCATTCCTGTCTGTTTTTTGTTATTTATCATCTGTTTATATGAATAAAATAGTCAAGGGTGTAAGTTTTGTCCTCCTTATAAATTAGCCTGTTAAATTATTACCGACTTTTATAATTTATAAATTTAAGGATACTAAGTAGCAAGAGTTGAGAGTGTCATCAGACTTAGGAAAAAAGGAATAACTGACAGGGTGTGATACCGAAATGTCGGTTTTATGAATCAATAATCAAGGATGGATTATATTATGAATTTTAAACAACTAAGTATTGTCAGTGCAGTTGCTGTTGGTTTAACTATACCTTTTGCGGCATCAGCCAATGGAGGTCGCAGTAGTGGTCAATATGTTAATCAAAACGCATCAATACATGGAAATGGTAATACGCTAAACCAGTCAGTACATATTACAAATAATTATGCAAGGTTTCGCCCTAATCATCGTCATGGTCAACGAGCCAGAAACGGCAATAGAGCAAGGCACCATAATAGTCGTTACAACCAAAAGCAAAGAAAGATACGCAAACTCAAGCGTAAGATTAGACAGCTAAGACGGGGAGGTCGTAACTACAATCGTTGGAATCGTAACCAGCATCACCGTAATCATTACAACCGTTGGAGCAATGGTTATGGACGAAATCAGATTCATTTTTCAATTACATTTAGGCACTAAATTACCGTAAGCCATGTTTTTTAAGTCGATACAAAAAAGCATCACGGCTTAGTCCGAGTAAGCGAGCTGCGGCACTTTTGTTGCCGTGGCTGGTTTGAATGGCTTGCTGGTACAAATCAACCTCAAATTCTTCTAATTGGATGCCTTGAGCAGGTAATTCAAAAAAGAATTTTCCAGCTTGACGATGTTGATTGCGTATTTCCAT
>JALVRY010000175.1 GCA_027024625.1 Thiotrichaceae bacterium | reverse complement strand
ACGTTATGCAGACTTGAGTCTGAACGAAGATGATTTAATCGAAGGCGGCAAGCATATTCTTGTTGCATACACAATGACACCAGCTGATGGCTACGGCTATCTTGAGACTGCGGCTCACTTTGCAGCTGAGTCTTCAACAGGTACTAACGTAGAAGTTTCTACAACTGATGACTTCACTAAGGGTGTTGACGCTTTAGTATATGAGATTGATGAAGCTAACGGCATCATGAAAATCGCTTATCCTAATGAGTTATTTGACCGAAATATCACTGATGGTCGTGCAATGATCGTTTCTTTCCTTACTCTTGCTATTGGTAATAACCAAGGCATGGGTGATGTGAAATGTGCACAGATGTTTGACTTCTTTGTACCACCAGCAATGCTTGCATTATTTGATGGTCCTGCTAAGTCTATTAATGACCTTTGGGGTCTTTTAGGTCGTGACTACAATAATGGTGGTTATATCGCTGGTACTATTATCAAGCCTAAGCTTGGTCTACGCCCTCAGCCATTTGCTGATGCTGCATACCAATTCTGGCTAGGTGGTGATTTTATCAAGAATGATGAGCCTCAAGGAAACCAAGTTTTCTGCCCAGCTAAAGAAGTTTACCCTCTAGTTGCTGATGCAATGAAGCGTGCTCAAGACGAGACTGGCGAAGCTAAAATCTTCTCTGCTAACATCACTGCTGATGATTACCATGAGATGTGTGCTCGTGCTGACTTCATCCTTGAAACTTTCGGTGAAGATGCACCTCGCGTTGCATTCTTAGTTGACGGTTATGTTGGTGGTCCAGGTATGGTTACAACCGCTCGTCGTCAGTACCCATCACAATACTTACATTACCATCGTGCAGGTCACGGTGCGGTAACATCACCTTCATCTAAGCGTGGTTACACGGCTTATATCCTAGCTAAAATGTCTCGTTTGATGGGTGCTTCTGGTATCCACGTAGGCACAATGGGCTACGGTAAAATGGAAGGCTCAAACGACGACAAACTTATCGCATATATGATTGAGCGTGATGAGTGTCAAGGTCCTGTTTACTATCAGAAGTGGAACGGCATGAAGCCAACGACGCCAATTATCTCTGGCGGAATGAACGCTCTACGTCTTCCTGGTTTCTTCGAGAACCTAGGTCACGGTAACGTAATCAACACTTCTGGTGGTGGTTCATACGGTCACATCGACAGCCCAGCTGACGGTGCAATCTCATTGAAGCAATCTTACCAGTGCTACCTTGAAGGTGCTGACCCAATCGAATTCGCGAAAGAGCATAAAGAATTTGCTCGTGCATTCGAATCATTCCCAGGTGATGCTGATCAGCTTTACCCAGGATGGAGAGAGAAATTGGGCGTTCATAAGTAAATCGAGTATTTACTTATCTAAGGAGGCTCTTTGTAGCTTCCTTAGCTCAAAGAAAAAGCCCCGATTTTTCGGGGCTTTTTTGTACACGCATACACTTATCGCTACATTAACTTTTAGATTAACCACAAATGGATACAAGCTTAGGCTGATTTTTAGCCTAGTATTTTTTAACACAGAGGACACTGAGCAAGGCACAGAGGGCACTGAGTTTTTCTAATTTTTATAAATTTAGATAAGTAAAGGCAGCCTACATAGTAATACTGTTTTATAGAAAACTCTGTGACCTCTGTGCATTATCTTTGTGTTCTCTGTGTTAAAAAATACTTAGACACTAGAAAAACAAAACGAGTACCCATCTGTGGTTAATTTACGAACCTCCTCATTAGGACATTCACATGACTGACATCGAACAATACAAAATTAAAGACGAGCCATTTTACTCCGCACAGGGCAGCGAAGTTGAATGGTATGAAGCCGCTTACGCAAAACGCCTACCCGTTATGGTTAAAGGCCCTACAGGTTGCGGAAAATCTCGCTTTATTGAACACATGGCATGGAAATTAGACAAGCCCATTATTACCGTAGCTTGTAACGAAGACATGACCGCTTCAGACTTGGTGGGTCGTTACCTTTTAGATGCTGACGGCACACGCTGGTTAGATGGGCCATTAACTGTTGCCGCTCGCATTGGTGCAATCTGCTATTTGGATGAAATTGTTGAAGCCCGTCAAGATACCACGGTAATCATTCACCCATTGACTGACCACCGCCGTACCCTGCCTTTAGAAAAGAAAGGTGAATTGATTGATGCTCACCCTGACTTTCAATTGGTTATATCCTACAACCCCGGCTATCAGAGCTTAATGAAAGACCTAAAGCAATCGACCAAACAGCGTTTTGTTGGCATGGATTTCGATTACGCTCCAGCATCGCTAGAAGCCTCAATCATCGCCAAAGAAAGCGGTATTGATGAAGAAACCGCAGCCAAGCTAGTCACCGTCGGCGAAACCGCTCGTAACCTAAAAGGTCACGGATTAGACGAAGGTATTTCTACCCGTTTGATGGTCTATGCAGCAAGCCTAATCGACGCAGGCATGACAGCAAACGATGCTTGTAAAATGGCAATGGTAAGACCAATTACTGATGATGCGGATATTCGTAGCACATTAGATCACGCGATTGATGCAGTGTTTGGTTAAAAATAAATTAACCACAGATGCACACAGATAAACACAGATATTTCTAAAATTTTTATCCGTGTTCATCTGTGTTTATCTGTGGTTCATAGGTACGAAAGTCTATGAAA
This sequence comes from Thiotrichaceae bacterium, assembly GCA_027024625.1. Lineage (GTDB taxonomy): Bacteria > Pseudomonadota > Gammaproteobacteria > Thiotrichales > Thiotrichaceae > S015-18. The sequence continues at coordinate 3,133 of JALVRY010000175.1, read as the reverse complement.
ACAACAAAAGAAACACCAACAGAAAGCCGTCACGCACAATACCGTCCTGCTCTTAAATGCAACTTTCCACAACTGGAAGATGTATATGATGACTGCATGGATGAGGCGGTTGCTAGTCTTTCTGAGCAAGGTCTAAAAGATTATCTCGCAGGTGCATCTTTGATCTGCATGATCGGGCGTGGCTTTGAGCCTGTGCTGGTTTACCTTGAAGAGATGCCACAAATTGCTCGTGCCGTCGGTGAGCAGGCTTGTAAACAAATATCACAATGCGTTTGGGATATGACACGCACACCAAACGGCACGTCAATTCTGTCATTTTTACAAGCACTGCCAGAAGCGGCTCGTCGTTTGGGTAGCGAAGAATCGTTTGATCTGTTTATCAAAATAATTTTTGATTATATGGAAGAAACCACAGGCTCTATCCACGGTATCCACACCACGATTCCTAGCCCTGCTCTTAATGATTTGCTTGAAAGAGTCCCGTATTTACTCAGCCAGTTATCACTTGCAGGTGTAAAAAATTGGGTAGATTACGGTGTACGTTATTACAAAAATCACCCCGAACGTCAGAAAGATTACTTCTCTCTGCAATCCGCAGACAGCAAGGCGATTTTGCAACGCGAGCGTCACGGTACATTATTTTATGACAACGAACGTCGTTTAAATATGTATCTAAAATCCATGTGGAATGACAAAGAACAGCTTGTTCCTTATTCATCTGGTTTCGATGAACTCCGCAAACCAATGCCCTATTTCGACCCGCTAGGCATTCGTATTCCTGATGTACTTGATGATACTGAAAATGGCGTATCAGGATTAGACCGTTACCGTGCAACCTTGGCTCACATGGCGGCACATCGTCGCTGGAGCAGCAAGATAGTCGTCGATAACTACAGCCCCTTCCAGCGTGTCGGTATTGAATGTTTGGAAGATTGCCGTGTGGATACGCTAACCATGCGACAGTACCCCGGCATGTATAAATTATTCATGTCTTTGCACCCTCAGCCCGAAGAAGATGCTTGTGATCCTGAAGAAGAGTCTTGTATCCGCCATCGTTTGGCAATGTTGTCTTATGCTTGTATGAATCCACAACATACATACAAAAATAAAGATATCATTGAGTTTGCTGACCGCTTCCATGAGATTATGCAGCAAGGCGAATCTAGTTTAAAAGAGATGGCATCTTTGTCTGTTTCCTTTATTGCTCGCACGCGTCGTCAAGGTGATCAAAGCCCTAAAGTTCACTTCAAAGATACCGAAATCAGCTACCGCGATGATAATCGCCACTTGTGGATTTATATCGAAGAAAGCGATGACGAAGAGCAGTTTGAGCAAGAAAAGCAAAAACATATCGATGAAGAAGTCGATAGATTACCGCCACGCCATTACCCCGAGTGGGACTATCGTGCCAAAAACTACCGTCCAGATTGGGTAAGCTTGTATGAGAGTCTACACCCCGCGACCACACCCGATAAAATCGAGACCTTATTAAGCAAACATGCCGCCTTAGCAAAACGCCTAAAGCAGATGCTAGAGATGCTTAAACCACAAAATTTTGTGCGTGTACGTTACCAAGAAGATGGCAGCGAGCTGGACTTAGACGTAGCGATTCGCTCATTGATTGATTACAAATGCGGAGCACAGCCTGATCCACGTATCAATATGAGCCACAAACATGATGGACGTGATATTGCAGTGACGTTACTGTTGGACTTGTCAGCATCACTCAATGAAATCCCCGATGGTTGCTCACAAACCATTTTAGAATTAAGCCAAGAAGCCGTTGCACTCTTGAGTTTAGCAATTGAAGGCTTAGGTGACCCATTTGCCATCGCAGGTTTCTCATCTAATACGCGTCATGAAGTGCGTTATCAGCATATTAAAGGCTTTACTGAACATTGGGATGATACAGTTAAATCTCGCTTATCCGCGATGGACGCAGGCTACTCAACCCGTATGGGGGCAGCAATCCGTCACGCTGGGCATTATCTGGAGCATCAAAAAACAGATAAGAAGTTGCTATTAGTTTTGACAGACGGCGAGCCTTCCGATATTGACCAAGATGATGAACGCACATTAATTGAAGATACTGCTAAGGCCGTACAGGAACTAGATCAACAAGGTATTTACACCTACTGTATCAACCTTGACCCCAATGCTGATGAATACGTGCAGGATATTTTTGGTAACCAATATTCTGTGATTGATAATGTGCAGAGTTTACCAGAAAAATTACCTAAGTTGTTTATGGCGTTGACTAAATAAGCTCACCCAAAGAACACTAAACTTGGTACAAATAGCACCAAGTTTAGTAGGTTAAAGCAATATTTTAGCTTCACAAGGCTTGTTACTTTTTTGCTCAGTCGATACAAAAATCTAAGTACCCCCTACCCTAATACCATCTAAATTTACGTTTCCTAGCTGATTTCAAACCTAAAATCCAACAAATTTGGGGTTCTCATCCAGCAAAACATGATTATCCCTCTTATTTTCGTTATCATTGCCCGTTTTAAATTCTACCCTTCAAATAATAATGCAAAAATTAGAAATTCAAGGCGGTATACCCGTCGATGGTGAAGTTACAATCTCTGGTGCTAAAAATGCGGTTCTGCCGATATTAGCAGCGACCATTCTCGCAACAACACCGATGGTAGTGCGTAATGTTCCTCGCCTAAAAGATGTGGCAACTTTGGCTCAGGTTCTAGAGGGAATGGGAATCACTGTTGACACAGACGAAGATAATAATATTTCAACTGATACCGCCACATTAAATAGTTGCTGCGCTCCATATGACTTGGTTCGCACTATGCGCGCTTCTATTTTGGTCTTAGGTCCGTTAGTTGCTCGCTACGGCGAAGCAGAGGTTTCATTGCCAGGTGGCTGTGCAATTGGCTCACGCCCTGTTAATTTACACATCTCTGGCCTAGAGGCAATGGGAGCAGAAGTCACCGTACATGAAGGGTATATCCGAGCTAAAGCAGATCGCCTTAAAGGTGCGACGATCAATATGGAGATAGTCAGCGTCACTGGCACAGAAAACCTATTGATGGCCGCCGTGCTAGCAGATGGAACGACGGTTATTGAAAATGCAGCTCGTGAGCCAGAAGTAACAGACCTTGTGCATTGCCTAAAT
>JALVRY010000174.1 GCA_027024625.1 Thiotrichaceae bacterium | reverse complement strand
TATCGTCACAAGTTAGTGCAGAAACAAAGGATGGCTATCAAGAGATATACCCTTGTGCAGAACAGGTTGCTCAGCTAGCGGTGCTGCAATATAAGTCTGGTGGTTTATTAAGCCCAGAGCAGGTTCAACCAGTCTATCTGAGAAATAAGGTGGCTCAAACTTTGGTTGAACGTGGTAAATAGTGTTTTAGCTATAATATGGTCTTATTTTTGATGTCTATGATCCAATTTTGCGTAAAATTACGTTAATAAAGGATAGAAGCTAGTTTTTATCTCTGGTTTTGCTATAAGTAGTGAGTGTTGTTACAGAATGTTTCTGTAAGCATAAGCAATAGCATAAAATAATAAGGAATTTGGAATTTTCACGAAGATGGATATTTTTGCCCCAACAGAAGTGGTTGCTGCTTTTTCTGATCCAATGCAAGTTGTCTACATATTAGGTATGGCTACCTTATTTGGCTGGGGAATTGCTTGGACATATAATAAGACTAAGAGTTTTTCAAAAAATAAGTTTGAATTAGAAACAACAATAATCATTATGACGGTTATTACTGCTCTTATCATTATGATTATTGGTGATAGTGTTGCACGTGCGATTGGTATTTTTGGCGCGTTTTCTATTATTCGTTTTCGCACCCCGATGAAAAATCCTCGTGATACTGCCTTTGTATTTTTTGCTTTGTCAGCCGGCCTTTCTGCTGGAGTTGGAGCGTTAATGATTGGAGCCGCAGGTGTTCTTTTTATTTGTACTTTAGTTTTCTTCCTAGATTACAGCAATGTATTTGGTCTGAGAAAAAAAGATTATATATTGACCTTTCGAGTTTCCACAAAGCATTATGCAGATGCAAAGTTCAAGGAGGTTATTGAGCGTTACGTTCACCCTGATATGCAATTAAATATCTCCCCAACAAATGATGGTAAATTAGTTGCTTTCACCTTCAGCATATCAATGAATAAAAGACGAATATTAAATAATTTTGTAAAAGAATTAGCTGAGCTTGAAGGGGTGTCTAGAATTAATGTATCTGATCCAGAAAATAAGGTAGTCGGCATAAATGATTAGTTTTGTGTTTTTATAGAACATATCAGATAAATTAATGCGACTGTCTGTGAGTTATTTTGAAACGATGTCGCTTGTGTAAAATTAAATTGAGACCTTTGCACGAAAGGTCTCACATTAGCTGCGCCTAAATAATTTTATGGTAGTAATTATTTAGGTATGTAGGTTATCTATTTTAGTTAGAGTAGCCTACTATTAGACATAGCTAACTACTTGTTCTCCCCTAACTAGGTTAAAGGTATTAATAAAGGAGGCTCTTGATCAAGTAATGAGTCGCTTTCCTCTAGGGGGAATTCGACCCGACTTAGTCAGAGCTTCCTAAACTTAACTACATTCGGTTAGCTTGCCATTTTTTACGGCTCAATAGCTGTTATATATCTATAATGAGGCTTGTCTTATGCCTAAAAAACAACGTAATTCAATAATTATAAAATTGTTTGTTTTTTCTCTACTGTTTATTTCAAGCTATGCTTTTGCAAAATATGATCTAAATTCGAGTCATGGTGTTTATACACAATCTTTCGTTACTCCTTATCATGGTGTTGTTGAAATATGTGTAATGCCGAGGCAATTTATAGGCGTTGAATATAAAAAGAAAGATAGAAAAGATGAGGCAATGCTCTGTAGTCTGGATTTTTATGGTGATACGGTTCTCAATGGTACGGCATTAGAATATGTGGCAGTCTGCCCTAAAAGTCGCTCTACGAATCCTGCGGTAGAAGTTTATAAAATAAGAAAGAAAGGGCTTAGCGTAGAAGATTATGAAAAAAAGGAATGTCGAGTACACAGCAAAAGACGAGATAAGAGAAAAGCCAAACGTCTAGCAAAATTCAAACAATCTATCTCCTGTAGTTATACGCCATCTATATTGGCTTATTATCACGTTTCTCGCATGTTGGGCGGTGTTGGTAATGTACAACCTGCGGTTATTCGGACAATGTCATTAAAAGAGCATCGAAAGATTGCTAAGCAAGGTTACCGAGTATCAAAACGTTCAGGGCAACGTGTGCAAGCTCTGACTTGGAAAATGTTTATTGATACAGAAAATAACATTGATAACCGTAGAAATCGTTATGGACGAAAGTATTCAAGAGGGTTGTTCACAACAGATAATAAACAAATATTTGGAGCGATGCAGAAAGATGTTAAAAAAGAGGGGCGATATAGAGAATTCTATATAAAAAATTACAAGAATAGTTATAAGCGTTTAACAGCACAGCCTTTTGTTCGTCAGCTAATCAGTAGTAAATCCCTTGAATCTAAAAGTATTAGTCAGTTATATCAGCTAAAAGATTATGCAGATATGTTAACGATAGATTATTTGTTGAGCCAAGAGGATCGTTTCGGAAATATTGCTTACAAAGATTATTATTATTCTGTATCTGAAGATGGAAAGGTCTCCCGCAAAAAGATTCCCTTGGATAAAAAAGAACAATATTCTCAGGAGTTGATAGATAATTTACATATCACAAAGGTTAGGCGTCTGGTGTTAAAAGATAATGATTGTGGTGTTAATCGTTATAATCGCACACAAAAATCTAAGATAATGTCTAAGATCAGGCACATGAGTCTGAAAACATATCAGCGTTTATTATGGTTAGATTCAAAAATAGAAGATGAATACACAGAAGATTTTTTTAGAACTGAGTTGCTATTTACTCACCGTGATTGGGAAAAGTTTGAAGGATTAGTCAAAGGATTAAAGGAAACGCTTCAAAATAACTGTAAACGAGGGCGTTTAAGCCTTGACCTTAATCCAGAGAGAAAACTATTAGGTTTGCCAAAGGTTGTGTCGAAGGATGAGTGTAACCTTCCTAGCTGGGAAGATTTGATGTTGCAGTAAAAATAAACGAGTACTAAATGGCGGCACTGATTAAATTCAGTGCTTAAGTAGGGGGCACACACATTTAACAATTTACTGGTCTATTTTCCGCTATTCAAGCCATTCTCTCAGTCACGTAGCACGGCTATGCTTCTTCGATAATGAATATCAAAAAAATTTCCTTCGCAAATTTTGTTAAATTAATTATACATTCCTACTTAGGTGGTTATGGTAGGCTATATTTTTGTAATCAATATAAAAAATGAATAAGTAATGATAAAAATACTACTAATTTTTCTTTCTCTCATTTATAGCTCGATAGCATTGTCAAATGATGCCTTATCTAAATTTTCTCGATTAAGTAATGCGGGTTTGCTCGTCACTAATGTGCAAGGTATACCGTTAAAAGAAACACGAGCAAGCCAATCGTTTGTACCTGCATCTACTGTAAAATTAGCAACAGCATTTTTGGCACTAAAACGCTTTAGTCCTAATTATCGTTTTCGTACAAATTTCTATTTTGATCAAGCAAGTAAAACATTGTGGGTCAAAGGTAGTGGTGATCCTTATTTGGTTTCTGAGGAGTTAGAAAAAATAGCACAACAATTATCAAGAAAAAGGATTCAGCAGATTGATAAAATCGCTTTGGATACGTCTCTATTTCAGCAAGGTTTAGTATTGGCAGGAACTGGGACTACAAATAATCCTTATGATGCTGTGCCTTCTGCTTTGGCGGCTAATTTTAATACGGTAAACATAAAAAAGCAGCATGGCAAAGTTGTATCTGCTGAGTCACATACACCTTTAACGCCTTATGCGATTAGTATGAAAAAACGTTTTAATAAAGGGACTTTACGTGTAAATACAGGGAGAAATCCATTAAATGCTGAAAAATATTTTGCGGAGTTATTAGCTGCATTTTTACGAAAGGAAGGTGTGCAAGTGGGCAATACTATTGAGCGAGGGACTATTCCTGTTGGCCTGCAAGTAACATATCAACATAGCAATAGTCGAACATTGGCTGAAATGATTCAAGCCATGTTGAAATATTCAACTAACTTTATTGCCAATCAGCTAGCTCTTGTATTAGCAGCCGATAAATACAAGCAACCAGCAAGTGCCCAGTTAGTTAAGCAATACATGAATAGTTCTTTGCAAGCATTTTTCCATTGGCAAGATTTTAATATTCAAGATGGTGCGGGACTTTCACGACAAAACCGTTTAAAACCTAAGCAGTTAGTCGATTTACTAAAGCAATTTCGTCAATGGAAGCACCTTCTACCCGAAAAAGAAAAAGGAGTGTACGCAAAGTCAGGTACATTAAAGGGTGTCAGCACCTTGGCGGGTTATTTAGTTAAAGGTAATGACTGGAAGCCTTTTGCGTTAATGATTAATCAATCGGTATCCCATAATTTGCGTAACCAAATTGCGAGTCAGTTAAGGCAAATTTATTAATTTTATAAACTGAGACCTTTGCATGAAAGATCTAACGAATAAAAAAGGCTTGAACTCCCCCTATTTTGCTTAAAAAATCAGTCAATAGCTCGGCTATTATCTTCATTTTTAAGCAAAATAGGGAAAATTACGCTCTTTTTTCTTTCGTCATCCTTTCATGCAAAGGTCTCAAGCTAAACAAGGGAGGAATTAGGCTTACAAGTCTAATTCTTCCCATAAATCATCAATACGTTTCTTCACTTTATCATCCATGACAATCGGTGTTCCCCATTCTCGGCTTGTTTCACCTTCCCATTTGTTTGTTGCATCAAGCCCCATTTTTGATCCTAGCCCTGAAACAGGGGAGGCAAAATCTAAATAATCAATGGGGGTATTCTCAATTAATGTGGTATCGCGTGATGGATCCATTCGGGTTGTCATTGCCCATATCACATCGTCCCAGCTTCGTGTGTTTACGTCATCATCGACAATGATAACGAACTTGGTGTACATAAACTGACGTAAAAAAGACCAAACACCAAACATGATACGTTTGGCATGTCCGGGATATTGTTTTTTGATGCTTACTACGGCGAGCCGGTATGAACAGCCTTCAGGGGGAAGATAGAAATCAACAATTTCAGGGAATTGCTTTTGTAAAATAGGGACAAATACCTCATTTAGAGCCACGCCCAAAATAGCAGGTTCATCGGGTGGTCTGCCTGTGTAAGTGCTGTGATAGATTGGGTCTTTGCGATGGGTTATTCGTTCAATGGTAAAAACGGGGAATTCTTCAATTTCATTATAGTAGCCCGTATGGTCACCATAAGGTCCTTCGGGAGCCATATCATCAGGATAAATAAAACCTTCTAAAACAAATTCAGCGGAGGCGGGGACTTGTAAATCTGAGCCGATACATTTGGTGACTTCTGTTTTAGAACCGCGTAGTAGTCCTGCAAAAGCATATTCAGATAAAGTATCAGGTACAGGTGTGACTGCACCTAGAATGGTAGCGGGATCAGCCCCAAGAGCGACAGCGATAGGGAATGGCTCATTAGGGTGCTCTTGTTGCCATTCTCTAAAGTCTAATGCTCCACCGCGATGCGATAGCCAACGCATTATGACACGGTTCTTGCCGATAACTTGTTGACGGTAGATGCCAAGGTTTTGACGTGACTTTAATGGACCTTTTGTTACGACTAAACCCCATGTGATCAATGGGGCTGCATCGTCTGGCCAACAGGTTTGCACGGGAATAGTGGATAAATCAACAGCGGGGCCTTCTAAGATAATCTTTTGACATGGGGCTTTTTTTATTTTTTTAGGAGCCATGTCTAAAACTTTTTTATATTTAGGTAAGGTGCTTAATGCATCTTTAAATCCTTTTGGTGGCTCTGGTTCTTTTAAAAAAGCGAGTAGTTTTCCGACTTCTCGTAAAGCCGTAACAGAGTCTTCGCCCATGCCCATAGCAACGCGTTTTGGTGTGCCAAAAAGGTTGGCTAATACGGGG
>JALVRY010000173.1 GCA_027024625.1 Thiotrichaceae bacterium | reverse complement strand
GGGGAGATGCTGGAGAAAGGCGAGCCGAAGCCGAAGGGTGTCATATTGAGGAATGGGCTGTTGAAGCCATTCATCATGGGGAAGCCGTTGCTAAATGATGTGCCTCCGAACTGATTCCAAGGCATATTGTTTCTTCCGGAAAACATGGGAAGATTGAAGTAAGGATTACGTCGATAAGCTTGTGGGTAGGCGTAGGGTGATAGTCTTGCATAGGGGTTTATATAGGGAGTGTAAGGCATGGCGTAGCTACCATAGCCGTATGGGTAGCGTGGGTATTTATATGTTCCTTTGTGCTTCCAAGCCTGTACTGTACCCATTGATGCGAAGAGGAGGCTGGCAATAAGGAGTGTGATAATGTTTTTCATGAGACTGCTTCCCAGATTGATGAAATTGCGGCTATACCTTGAGCATAGTGTAGTTTTGCGGTTTTGAGGTCATTTTTATCTAATCCACCTAGAGCATATGCAGGAACATTAATGTTATCAGCAAGTTTTTGAAAGCCCTGCCAGCTAATAGCTTCTGCTTTAGGGTGTGATGTGGTTGGCTTTACAGGGGAGATAAAGACGGCATCAACTTGAATATAAGCGGCTTTATCCAGCTCGGCTTGTGTATGGCAAGCGGCGGTGACGATTTTGCCTTTGCCAATCGAAGGACGGTATGGCGTATGCTGTAGAATTTCACTGGATAAGTGCATACCATCGGCATCTTTAATCCATAATGGCGGTGAATTTAGGATGATTTTACCGCCGTATTGATGCACAAGTCGGATAGATTGGCGAGCTAAATCCATATAATCAGCATTGCTCAACTCTTTTGCTCGGAACTGCACAAGCCGAATTCCTTGCTTTAAAGCAGTTTCCAAACTGGCTAAAAAGTTAGCTTCATAGCGTGGTTCGGGAGTAATCAGGCATATATCGGGAAGCTGAATCGCGGTTAATATGGGGAGATTTGCTTCTGGGAATTGATAGTCTTGCAGTTCTGCAAGCTCAATCCAGTTTATTTCTTGCCCTTCTTTACCGTAAGCTTTGCCTGAAAAATCATGTACTTGCCAAACATCTAGCAGAACCGAATATTCAGGATAGTCATGCTGAATTTTAATTAGTGGCTCAGTCTTTATAAGCTCAATATCTAATTCTTCATATAGCTCGCGTTTTAATGCCGCTTCGATACTTTCCCCAGCTTCACGTTTGCCCCCGGGAAACTCCCATTTGCCGCCCTGATATTTGTCATCAGGACGCTTTGCGATGAGGATTTTACCTTGCTGATTTCGAATAACGGCTGCTGCGACATGAATAATCTGACTCATGAACGGTACTCTGCATTGATTTTTACATAGTCATAAGATAGGTCGCAGGTCCAGATGCGGGTATCCACTTCACCCCGACCGAGTTGAATTTTAATCAGAATATCGCTTTTATCCATTTCTTGCTGACCTTTTTCTTCACTGTAAGAATCAACGGGCATTCCCTTTTCCAATAGTTGTGTTTCGCCCAGCCACAGACTGATTTTATTGACATCTAATTGCTCAATTTGGCTTCGCCCAATGGCGGCTAGAATCCGCCCCCAATTAGGGTCGCTGGCAAATAAGGCGGTTTTGACCAAGGGGGAATGTGCGACCGTGTAGGCGACTTCTCTTGCTTCATCCCGATTGGCTGCTTGCGTTATTTGGATGGTCACAAATTTGCTTGCACCTTCTGCATCACGAATAATCCGTTGAGCAAGGTCTTGCATAATTTGATTGATTGCCGTTTGAAAGGCTTGCCGATTGTCAGCATTGATGTCAACACCTGAGGCTCCCGTTGCCATCAGGACGAGGGAATCATTTGT
>JALVRY010000172.1 GCA_027024625.1 Thiotrichaceae bacterium | reverse complement strand
CTATACCACTAACATCAGAAATTGCCTGTTGTGATAATACTAAGCTTAGTAAACCTATTGATAAGGATAGTTTGTTTATTATTTTAATTTTCATTCTATATTAGTCATGGCTTGAGATATTAATAAATTAATTCTATCAATATGATTAAAAATTAATCCACATGATAATCTAATATAGCTATGCTAAATGCCAAATGAATAGAGATGATTTAGGAGGAGGGGGGGAATTTTTGCTTTTGGTATTTCTGTATAAATCAACTATCAATATAAACCAAACGTGTTGCTGATAATTTGTCGTGTAGTGCTAGCTTATCGTGGTCAAATAAGCTCCATAGTTGGCTGATGATGGGTAACAGCAGGGCAAAGCCGAAACGTGCAATTGATTCTAATATATTGATTTGTCCGCCTTGCATGTTTTCTACCCGTAGTTTCCATACTTTCATGCCCGGTGTTTGCCCGCCGTGAGTCCAGAACCAGCTAAAATATACAAAAAGGATAAAGAGGTAATAAGCAAATAATAGGTGGCTTAGTGGGCTATCAGGTTGGACTTCGCCAAGCCCGTTGACCTGTAAGACAAATAGGGTAATCATCGCGACGAGTACAACAACAGCACCGGCAAGGAAGGTGTCGTAGAGGATTCCTGCAAGGCGGCGAAGTAATGGGGTCGCTTGTGGTGCTGACATTGTGTAAATACCTTCTTTTACATATCCAGAAAATTTTGTAGCATGTCGTGTCCATGCTCTGTCAATATAGATTCTGGGTGAAATTGCACACCCTCTATCGCAAGCTCTTTGTGACGAACGCCCATGATTTCATCGATTTCTCCCGCTTCTGTTTCAGTCCATGCGGTGATTTCTAGGCAATCGGGTAGGCTTTCTTTTTCGATGACTAAGGAGTGGTAACGCGTTGCTTCATAGGGATTACCTAAGCCATTGAATAAACCAATATTGCTGTGATGAATCATTGACGTTTTGCCATGCATGATTTCTTTTGCTCGGACAATCTTTCCGCCGAAGGCTTGTCCAATGGATTGATGACCTAAGCACACGCCCATAATAGGTAACTTGCCCGCATAACGCTCTAATACGGCGAGTGAAATACCTGCTTCATTCGGTGTGCAAGGGCCAGGTGAAAGCATGATTCTATCGGGGGCGATATTATCAATCTCTTCTACTGGGATTTCATCATTACGCACAACGGTAACATTGGCTTTTAATTCACCTAGATATTGTACGAGGTTATAGGTGAAACTATCGTAATTATCGATCATTAATACGTTCATTTGTGACTCCCATCCAATCCCTTGGCAGCTTGGCTAACGGCTTTGAATACTGCCCGTGCTTTGTTCATGGTTTCTTTCCACTCCAAGTCAGGAATGGAGTCATAGACAATTCCAGCCCCCGCTTGGATGTGTAAAGTATCATTTTTGATAACGGCTGTGCGAATGGCGATGGCGGTGTCCATATTACCATTCCATGCTAAATAGCCGATTGCACCGGAGTAAACCCCACGTTTGGTGGGTTCTAGCTCGTCGATAATTTCCATGGCACGAATTTTGGGAGCACCGCTAACTGTGCCAGCGGGGAAGGTGGCTCGTAGTACATCCATTGCCGACATATTCGGTAATAGCTTGCCTGTGACGTTGGAGACAATATGCATAACGTGAGAATAGCGTTCGATAAACATCTTATCCGTTAATGTGACTGTACCTGTTTGGCTCACACGCCCTGCATCGTTACGCCCTAAGTCGATGAGCATTAAGTGTTCGGCTAGCTCTTTAGGATCGTTGAGTAATTCTTCTTCCAGTTCTTTATCTCGCTGTTCTGTA
>JALVRY010000171.1 GCA_027024625.1 Thiotrichaceae bacterium | reverse complement strand
AATCATGCACTTTTTGTAGCACTTCGGATTGATCATATACATGTTCAAATGAGTGGTGGAACATTATTAAATCCCACTTTCCACTTGCTTCATGTATGGACTTTTTCTCTATCACTAGCCCATTGTCGTATGTAATATCGGAGTCGTTAAAGGGGTCAATACCGAGTATATTTTCGAAACCAATATCTTTTAAAGAATGTAGTAAATTTCCTGCACCACAGCCCACATCCATAATGCGTGAGCTTTTCTTATTTAGCTGTATTCTTTTTAGTGTTGTTAGTTTTGGTTCGGGGGAAAAAAGACTAATAAGATGTCCGAGCTGTGAATTGCCGACTGCTGCGTAATTATCACGGTGAGAAATTAGCCATTTCTTAATGGGATTGCTTGATTTGCTTCTTTTATAAGAATAGTAATTTTCAGGATAATAGTCAGGCAAATTCTCAGGAACATTAACAATTTGTAGGCAGCCGCACTGAGCGCATTCAAAATAATCATGCTCATCCCTCAGACCCAGCATCATTTCCTTTGGTTTGTAAGAACGATTTTCCTTATCATTTCCGCAAATTCTACATTTCATTGGAATTAATGTGCTCCAAACAGAGTAGCATTAACCTGCCATTTTCCTATCATATCCAGATACCATTCTAATGTTTTTTCAATGCCTGTTTCATAAGTCTCAACGGGTTGATAACCAAGTTCTGTTACGACTTTTGTTGTGTCAACGGCGTAACGTCTATCATGACCAGGGCGATCGTTAACGTAAGTAATGAGTTTATCGTGTGGTGCATTGGCAGGAAATACATCATCCATTGCAGAGCAGAGCAAGCGAACCAAGCTGATATTAGTTTGTTCGTTATGACCACCTAAATTGTAGGTTTCCCCTGCTAAGCCTTTGTTTAGAATTAGTTCAATACCACGATTATGATCATCAACGTATAACCAATCACGAATTTGTAATCCATCACCATAAATAGGAATAGGTTTTCCTGCTTTGAGGTTTGAGATAGTTAAAGGTATGAGCTTTTCAGGGTATTGCCAAGGACCATAGTTGTTGGAGCAATTACTGATACTAATTTGCAAGCCATAGGTATGTTGATAAGAACGCACAATATGATCAGATGATGCTTTACTTGCTGCATACGGTGATGTGGGTGCATATGCGGTTGATTCGGTGAAAGCAGGGTCAGTATCCGATAATGTACCATACACTTCATCTGTAGAAACGTGATGGAAGCGGTGATTTTTAGGTAGATGTTCTTCATCCATCCAGACTTTTTTGGCGGCTTTCAGCATGGAGTGTGTGCCGTCAATATTGGCTCTAAAAAATGCATCAGGACCATATATTGAGCGATCAACATGAGATTCTGCCGCAAAATGTACGATGGTATCAATCTCATGCTCTTTTAGTAGCTTTTCCACTAGGGCTTGATCCAGAATATCTCCGTGTACAAATAAATAATTGGGATTTTCATTGAGTGGATCAAGATTTGCTTTATTACCAGCGTAAGTCAGGGCATCAAGCACAACAACTTTAGAGTTTGGATAGTTTTCTAGCCAATAGTAAACAAAGTTTGTGCCGATGAAACCAGCACCGCCAGTTACAAGAAGGTTTTTAGGTTGGTAGTCAGTCATAAGTTTGGATGTGTATTAATTTACGGTAGTGTATTCTATTTTTAGGCAAGTTCTTTTAGCATATTTTCTAGGCTTTTTTGCCAATGAGGTAGCGTTATTGCTAGCTCAGCTTCAGTTTTTGTTTTATCCATCACGCTGTAAGCTGGTCGTGCGGCCGGTGTTGGATAGTCCTCGGTACGAATGGCTTGAATCGGTATAGCCTTCGTTAATATTTTCTGTTGAATGGCTTGTTCCTGAATTGCTACGGCAAAATCATACCAGCTTGCCACGCCGTTATCAGAACAATGATAAATTCCTTTCTTATCGAGTGATACTAATCGCCATATTGTATCGGCTAATGTCTTTGCCCATGTTGGTGTGCCAACTTGATCTGCAACAATACCGAGAGAATCACGATTTTGCATCAGTTTTAGCATAGATTTTACAAAATTATTGCCATGAGCAGAATAAAGCCATGAGGTTCGGATAATCAGGCTATTATCGGGAGCAGACGCTAAAACTGATTTCTCACCGGCTAACTTACTTTTGCCATAAACACTGGAAGATTCGAGGTGATAGTCTTCTGCTAAATAGGGGGAGCTTTGCTTGCCATCAAAAATAAAGTCGGTAGAAATTTGTACTAACAGACAGTTATTTTGACTAGCTATTTTAGCTAAATTTTCAGCACCATGTTGATTGACTTGCCATGCTGAATCCGCATCTTCTTCTGCTTTATCAACTGCTGTATAGGCTGCTGCATTGATAATAATGTGTGGTTGATACTCTGAAACAACTTGCTCAACTTGTTTTAAGTTACAAATATCCAGTTCGCTAACATCGCAAGCAATAACTTTGTAGTCGCTAGGTACAGTTCGTTGTAGTTCATAACCGAGTTGTCCAGATGCTCCTGTAATTAATACGTTTTTACTCATTATTATTATGCCTATTACTCAAATACGGTTGCATCACTGAATGTTTTAGCTTGCTGGTCTTTAGGAGATAGAAGCGGTGCTTCACCATTAACTAAAGGCCATTGAATATTAATTTCACTATCATTCCATAAAATACTTTGCTCTGAATCAGCGTCATAAATGTCTGTGCATTTATAGAGAAAATCTGCACTCTCACTGGTGACATAGAAGCCATGTGCAAACTGTGGGGGAACCCATAACATACGATGGTTTTCTTCACTTAGCTCAACGCCAACATATTCCCCAAAAGTTGGTGATGATTTGCGAATATCAACAGCAACGTCATACACGCTACCCGCAGTAACACGTACTAGTTTCCCTTGAGTGTGGTTTAGTTGGTAATGTAAACCACGTAAGATACCTTGTTGGGAGCGGCTTTGATTATCCTGCACAAAATCAAAATTCAAGCCCAACTCTGCAAATTTTGCTTTATTCCAGCTTTCTAAAAAGAAACCACGCTCATCACCATAGACTGCGGGTTCAATGATTTTTACATCAGGAATTTTAGTATTAATTATTTTCATTGTGTTGCGATATCACTAAGATATTGACCATAGCCACTTTTTTTCAGTGGTTCCGCAAGGCTAAGTAATTGTTCAGTGCTGATGTACTTCATGCGCCAAGCGATCTCCTCGGGACTGGCAATTTTTAAACCTTGTCGATCTTCGATAATTCGTATGTAATTTGCAGCATCAAGTAGGGATGCATGAGTACCTGTATCTAACCATGCTGTACCACGTTTAAGCATTTCCACACTGAGACGACCCTGCTCAAGATAGGCTTGATTAACGTCGGTAATTTCAAGCTCACCACGGTGGGAGGGTTTTACTGACTTGGCGATTTGAACCACATCATTATCATAATAGTATAAACCTGTTACGGCATAGTTTGATTTTGGTTCTTCTGGTTTTTCTTCAATACTAAGGGCTTTCCCTTGCTCATCAAAATCAACAACACCGTATCGCTCTGGATCAGTTACATAATAACCAAAAACAGTTGCGCCATTTGTTTCTTTAGCGACAGTTTGTAGTCGGTTTGGTAAACCTTCGCCGTAATAAATATTATCACCAAGAATCAACGTGACTTCATCGTTACCAATAAAGGATTCTCCAATGATAAAAGCCTCGGCTAAGCCGTTTGGCTCAGCTTGTACCGCATACTGTAGGTTTAGCCCCCATTTTGCCCCGTCACCCAATAAATTTTGAAAGGCTGCTTGATCGTGGGGTGTGGTGATTATAAGAATATCTTGTATGCCTGAAAGCATAAGTACAGATAGAGGGTAATAGATCATCGGTTTGTCATAAACAGGCATCAACTGTTTACTCACAACCATTGTTAAAGGGTGTAAGCGAGTGCCGCTACCCCCTGCTAAAATTATTCCTTTTCTCATGAGCCCTATAGCCTTATGTAATCATTTTTAATTTGCAGGAATTCTACAGGAAAAATATTTTTTGAGTAAGAGCTTATCAACGTACTGTCATTATTTAAGAACCATTGGTAGGTTTAACAATATTTCTGCGTCTGTTGCTTATATGATGAAATTACTAGAGAGAACTGAAATTCTTTAAGAATACTCATTTTGAGTATTCTATTTTTACGATGATTTCACGGAGGAAATCTAATGGATGTTAATTATGATACACAAGTTCAACCCAGCCAATCACCGATACACGGGTTAGGATCTGATGCCTGTATTGCCGATAAAAAGGGCGAAATCAATATGCCCGATAAGGTTGATAAAGTAAGCCAAGGGCAGTTTGATCAATCGATGCAGAAGCAGGGAGGTGATCAAACCCAACAACTGTTACAGCAGATCATGCAGCGTTTAGCTCCCATCATTGCTCAAGTAATTCAGCAAGTTTTAGGGCAGCAGGCACAACAGGCTCCGGGTGGTGAATCTCAGCAAGGCTCTGATATGCCACATCAGGCTGGAAATTCTGCAATGCAGCATACTGGATCACAAAATAATGGTGCTCAACAAGCAGCTGGTGGTAGTCAGGCTCCAAGTCAAGCAGATGGTGTGCAGGCAATGCCAAGTAATGCGATATCTCAAGCTGAAAATGATCAGCAAAATAAAAGCCCAATGGATCAGCTAATGCAGCAGATTATGGAAATATTAATGCCGATTATCCAACAGATCATTCAAGAGGTAATAGGACAAAAAGACCAGAGTGAGTCAGGTCAAGGTATGTCTAATCCTGCTTCTGCTCCCGCATCTGGTGGACAGGCTAGTCCGGCGGCTGATGTAGCTTCTCATGGCTCAGCATCAAATAATGCAATGCATGGGCAAGATGCTAATGACCCACAAGACCAGTTATTGCAGCAAGTTATGTCGTTAATTGTGCCAATAATAGCGCAAGTAATATCTGGAATGTCAGGTCAAGAGGGCGGACAGGCAGCGATGGGACAAGCACAAGGTGCAGCAGCTCCTCATGCAAGTTACTAAAAAGACTGTGAAGACATCGTAATGGCACAGTAATATTGTTCTGTGCCTTCATGATTTTAAACGGTTGCAAGACAGCCTTTGTCTTGCAGCCATTGTTTGCGATCAGACGCACGTTTTTTAGCTAGTAGCATGTCCATCATGGAGTCAGCAGGGTTTAGATCGTTATCGAGATTATTTTCATCGATGGTGAGCTGTACTAAGCGGCGTGTATCGGGAGCCATTGTTGTTTCACGCAGCTGTAAAGGGTTCATTTCACCGAGGCCTTTGAATCGTGTGACTAAAATTTTCCCTTTCTTTTTTTGCCGTTCAGCTTTGTCTAAAATGGCATCTTTTTCTTCTTCATCGATGGCGTAAAAAACTTCCTTACCAATATCAACACGAAACAATGGTGGCATTGCCACGTAAATATTTCCTTGTGCGACTAATGGACGGAAGTGTTTGAGGAATAGGGCACAGATTAGCGTCGCAATATGTGCGCCATCAGAATCCGCATCCGCTAAGATACAGATTTTTCCATAACGCAGACCTTCGATATTATCAGAGTTTGGGTCAATACCAATTGCAACGGAAATGTCATGGATTTCCTGAGAAGCGAGTACCTGATCAGGATCAACTTCCCATGTATTAAGAATTTTTCCACGTAAGGGCATAATTGCCTGAAATTCACGGTTACGTGCTTGCTTAGCTGAACCACCCGCAGAGTCGCCCTCCACGAGAAATATTTCAGTTTGCGACGGGTCTTGTGATGAGCAATCCGCAAGTTTTCCCGGCAGTGCTGGCCCCGATGCGACTTTTTTACGAACGACT
>JALVRY010000170.1 GCA_027024625.1 Thiotrichaceae bacterium | reverse complement strand
ATATGGGGGATTCCAATCCGTCTGGACTAGGCACACCCAGTAATTCATATAATAATTTCAATTGTGTACGGAATAAAATATCAAAGTCATTGACACTTTCGGCTGAGTTGTAATCACCAAACCACCAGAACCAATCTGAGCCTTCACAAATAGCAAGTTGTAATTCAGCTTGTTCTATCATGTCATTCGATAAAGTATTCGAAGCTATTTGTTGATCATAGACTTTCTTAGCTGCAACTAAATATTCCCATGCTCGGTTTTTATCATGTTGCCCAATCCAAGTAGAAAATGAGCCATAGACCCAACTACCTGCACAAAGTTGATTAATTTTGGTGGCTTCTAATTTGTCCGATTGCTTGGCAAAGGTGGTCATATTTATCTGCTTACTATCAGATAACTTTCCATACAGTGCATCAAGGAAAGGGTAGCCATTATCGAGGTAATATTCCCATGCATTTTCACCATCGAGAATAATCGAGACCACATGCTGATCTGCATCATCGTTCAAAAAGTTGGCAATATTTTCTAGATTACCGACAAAGTTACGAGCTGCATCATCCGCATTCCAGTGACTGTATTCAAAACCGATAAAGTCAGATAAGCCATCATCACGGAAATACATTTTAGTATCACAATCTTGATATTGATAAGGACGGAATAAGGCTCGCTTATTATCCATTTCTTCTTGATTACAGTGGATGAGATTACAGGTATTTCGCCACACCGCTTCTCCTGATGCTGTCCAGCGAATACCGTATTCATCAAGTAAATGAATTGCATCCGCACTAAGCCCACCTTCAGATAACCAAACACCTTTGGGCTTGCAATGAAAATATTTCTCAAACGCATCCAGTGCTTTTTGCATATGCCAACGTGAACGCGACCAACCATCTGGATAATTTTCACATTCTGGGGCAGGTGCATCAGGCAAAGAACACCGCATATTGTCGAAGTTATTCAGCAAAGGAATAATTGGGTGTGCATAGGGGGTGAGCGACAGCTCAATTCTACCTTGCTCCGCTAATTTTCGATAACGGGGAATAATGCTTGCAAGGCTATTGTAGATTAGCTCGAGCAAATCATAGCGATCTTCCAGCGTGTAATTATGCTCTTTCTTTATCAATCGTTGTGCTATTTCCGTTTGTTTAATGGAGTGACCTAACCATGCAAGGTGATACCACATAAGCAAATCAATAAAATACTGCTCTTCCAAATAACCTAAGGGGAAGTGATGATCTTTATCCACTTTGCCAGCAGCATCATCTAAACATTCCACTAGCCGTTTAAATGCTGGATACGGCTCAATCAACCGAGGTGCGTAGCAGCGTTTACAATCTTCAACCAATTGTCTGCGTGCCTTAATTTCCGAGGGAATTTCACTTACCCCTGTTAATAAAGCGAGTAGCGGATCAGACATTGCTATCGTTAACTGACCACGTTGATTGAGAAAATCATGCAGCTCATTAACGTAATCATCCAACTGCTCAAGTAAGATAGGGGAAAAATTCACTACCGCCCGCATATCTGGATGATTTTCCAGATGTGCAGCCATATCGGTATAGTCTTTTATACCATGCAAATATACCCAAGGTAGTTGATATTTACCTCGTAGCCCTTCACGATAATAAGGCTGGTGCATATGCCAGCAAAGCACAACATTTAATACGTTCAATATGAAAATCTCCAGCGGTCATCGCCGTCTAAAGTATAAAGATGCTGATCTAGCATTTGCGGTGTAATCAACACTACGCCATCTGGTGTTACATGAAAACGCTTTGCATCTTCTTTCAAGTCTTCACCAATAACGGTGCCATCAGGTATAACGGTTCCTTTATCAATAATCACTTTGCTTAAACGACAGTTTTTACCAATGTGAACCTTGGGTAAAATCACACTATCTTTAACAATAGAGTGACTGCCGATAGTTGTCGCAAAGGAAATAACTGAGCGTTTGACCCGTGCTCCTGACAAGATACAACCACCCGAAACCAACGAATCAATCGCCTCACCGCGACGACCATCATCATCGAAAATGAATTTTGCGGGTGGGTTTTGTGTTTGATAAGTCCAGATAGGCCAATCACGGCTATAAAGATTTAACTCTGGTTCAATGGCACAAATTTCCATATTGGCTTTCCAGTAGGAATCTAAGTTACCTACATCTCGCCAGTAGGCAGGATCACCGTTGTCATTACGGAAGGCGTAAGCCATCGCCACAGAATCTTTGATTTTACGGGGGATAATATCCTTGCCGAAGTCATGTGAAGAACCTTCCATTGTGGCATCTTCAACTAGCGTTTCATAAAGGAAGCGAGTAGAGAAAACATAAATTCCCATGGAAGCCAAGGCAACATTAGGCTTATAAGGCATAGGTTCTGGGTTTTCAGGTTTTTCAGTAAAACCTGAAATACGCATATCATCATCCAGAGACATAACGCCAAAATCTTTTGCCTCTTCTAATGGTGCTTCAATACAGCCGACCGTAAAATCTGCCCCCGATTGAACATGCTGGATCAGCATTTTTGAGTAATCCATCGTATAGATATGATCACCACCCAATACAATGACATACTCTGCCGCATGGCGTTGCATAATATCTAAGTTTTGATAAAGAGCATCTGCAGTGCCTTTGTACCATGCTTTTTCATCAGTACGTTGTTGGGCGGGAAGTAACTCAACAAATTCACCAATCTCATCACGCATAAAACTCCAACCACGCTGTAGATGACGGAGTAAGGAGTGAGATTTGTATTGTGTTAGCACGCCGATTTTACGCAAACCTGAATTCACACAATTTGATAGTGCAAAGTCGATAATTCGATATTTTCCGCCAAATGGCACAGCAGGTTTTGCTCGCCATTTGGTTAAATCTTTTAGGCGTGAACCTTCACCCCCTGCCAGTATTAGCACCAGTGTTTTGCGGGTGAGTTCTGTCACCATGCTGGGTTCAATATAGTATTTGTAATTTTTGGATTGTTCTTGTGATCCAATCGTCATTGTGGCTTCCCTTTAATTTGGGCGAGAAGAATGGCTCCCTCCAAGCCAAGACGGTCATTTGTCACCAAAAAAACTGGTGTCTGTTCCGCCAAATGTCGCATTCTGCCTTTATGTAAGTAATGGTTGATAAATTCTTTTTCCTGCATCCACGGCAGGATATGTTTTGCAATACCACCTGCAATGTAGATGCCGCCTGCTGGCTTATAAAGTAATGCAAGATTACCAATATAGGCGGCATAAATTTCTACAAATAAGCGGATAGCTGAGTTGGCTTGCTGGTTTCCTTGTTTTGCCAAATCATTAATTTGTTGTGTCATCTGCGTTGTTTCAATGCCTGTGACTTGCTTATCGTTAGGCTGATAGAAACGATATAGCTGCACTAAGCCTGCACCTGATAAAATGCGTTCATAAGACACATGTTGATATTGTTCTAATAAAAATTTTAATAAGTCGATTTGCTCGGCGCTGGTTGGAGCAAAATCACAATGTCCACCTTCAGTAGAAAATAGCTGTTGCTGGACTTGTGTATTATCCATCCATGCCATTCCCAAACCAGTGCCAGCTCCTGTTACTACCGTGATTGCATTTTTCTTTATCGGGGCTGTATTCAAGCAAATATAGTCTTGTTGTTTTAAGCAATTAATCCCCATTGCTGCGGCTTGAAAGTCATTAACAAACAGCACTTTTTTTATTTTAAAAGTTGTTTGTAGTTCTTTTTCATCCAGCTCCCAATCAAGGTTGGTTAGGCGGCTATGCCCTTTTTTAATTACACCGGGTAATGCCAAACACATCACATCAATCTGCCTATTATCCTGCTTGGCTGCTCGCAAAAAGTGATTTAACAGCGAAGAAAAATCACTAAAATCTGCACTCGCATAAAGTTTTTCATGCTGAATTTTGCATGCTGATTGTGTATTTTTATCCCAAGCACACATACTTATCCAAGACTTGGTTCCCCCAATATCTGCGGCAATAATTGTCGATGTGGAGCTTACGGGCTTAGGCTTCATTAATGGTTTCACGATAATAATTAACTAATGCATTGGTTGATGCATCATGTGAATTTATGTTGTGCGGCTGATGAATATCATTAAGAACTTGTTTGGCAAGTTGTTTGCCTAATTCAACCCCCCATTGATCGAATGAATTTAAGTTCCAGATAACACCTTGCACAAAAATTTTGTGTTCGTACAAGGCAAGTAAGCCACCTAATGTGCGAGGTGATAACTTTTTAATCAAAATAGTATTAGTTGGATTATTCCCCTCAAATACCATGTGATGAATTCGTTTCTCAACACCACTCGGTTTTTTATCACTCGCTAAAATATCTGCATAGGTTTCATCAATATTGCGTCCACGCATTAAGGCTTCTGTTTGAGCGATCGCATTGGAAAACATAATATTATGTTGTTCTTGATAATGACTGTGCGTCAACATAGAAACAATAAAATCCGCAGGGATCATTTTAGTTCCCTGATGCAAAGACTGGTAGAAGGCATGTTGCCCATTAATGCCTGATGTTCCCCAGATAATTGGCCCAGTAGGATAATCGACCTTGCGACCATCACGGTCTACCGACTTACCATTACTCTCCATATCTGCTTGCTCCAAATACATCGGCAAGCTACGAAGATAGTCGTCATAGGGGAAAATTCCATACGATTCGCTTTTAAAAAAGTTGTTATACCAAATGCCTAGCAAAGCCATAATGACGGGCATATTTTCTTCAAGTGGGGCATTTTGAAAATGATCATCCATCTCGTGTGCACCCAGTAATAATTTATTAAAATTATCAGAGCCAACACCAATTACAATTGATAAGCCAATCGCAGACCAAAGCGAATAACGACCACCAACCCAATCCCAAAATTCGAACATATTGTCTGTATCAATACCAAATGCTTTAACCGCTGCTTGGTTGGTTGATACAGCGACAAAGTGTTTACATATTGCTTTTTCATCGGGTATTGCTTGGAGCAACCAGTCACGAGCGACATGAGCATTACTCAGCGTTTCTTGGGTAGTAAATGTTTTTGAGGAAACGATAAAAAGCGTAGTTTCAGGGTTCAGCCTTTCTATAATTTCTTCAATATGAGCACCATCTACATTAGAAACAAAATGTAGCCGCAATTTTTTATGGTGATAAGGCCTTAGGGCTTGATAAACCATTTTAGGTCCAAGGTCTGAGCCACCGATGCCAATATTAATAACATCTGTAACCGTTTTACCTGTAAATCCTTTCCACTCACCAGTGCGTACCTTTTCGGAGAATGCTTGCATTTTATCAATTACAGCTCGAATCTCTGGCATAATATCTTTGCCATCGACAAAAACAGGTTGATCGGAGCAGTTTCTTAGTGCTGTATGTAGTACCGCTCTATTTTCGGTATTATTAATTTTATCGCCACGAAACATTCGCTCTCGCCATTCTTCAAGGTTTGCATCCCTTGCTAATTCACAAAGCAGTGGCAGTGTTTCTGAGGTAATTCGATTTTTAGAGTAATCCAGCAATAAGTCTTGATGCTCCATTGAGAATTTTTTGAAGCGAAAAGGATCTACGCTAAACAATCTACGCATGTGCAGATTTTTAATCTTTTCATAATGCTCCTGCAACTTTTGATAAGTTGGAAGCTGGGTAAATGGTAGGTTCTTTTTATTATTCATAATATTTATTCAGTACAATAGTTAAACCTGAATTCGCACTAATTCAGGTTTAAATTAAAGAGGTTTTATTCCTCTCCTGACCATGCAGCGTTATCTAAAATAACGAAAGATTTACCTAATGATGTTATTTTAGATACAGGTAAACTCACACCATTACGCCATTGCTGCACAGCA
>JALVRY010000169.1:977-1833 GCA_027024625.1 Thiotrichaceae bacterium | reverse complement strand
ATAATATAAAGCACAAAAATAAGCGTAAGAATGGCATAGAAGTTAAATGGGATTGATTGTAGGAATAAGCTGGTAGGATTGCCTGTAATAACACCAGAAACGACTTGTTCGGTGAGTAAACCAATCAACAAAGCTCCCCACGCATTAAGTGGAATTAATGAGCAAACAGGGGCAGAGGTTGAATCACAAACATAGGCTAATTTCTCACGTGAAACGCCAAAGCGGTCGGTTAACGGGCGGGCAACAGCCCCAGCAACTAAAGAGGTAATCGAAGATTCAATAAAAATAATGATGCCGATAACATAAGCGAGTAATAAAGCCCCTTTCTTTGATTTGATACCTTTTTGCTTCTCGGTGAGAAATTGCACAAAACCATCGACACCGCCAGAACTCACTACCAGTCTTAAAATAGAACCAACAAACAAGGCGAAAATTAATGTTTTGGTAATCCAGCCTTCTGAGAATAAAGCGACAATTCCATCAAAAACTGAAATAAAAGACGCAATAAGAGAATAGTCATTAATGATTAAATGCCCTGCAAAAATACCAATAAACAAGGAAATAACAACATTGCGGGTGGTAATAGCAAGCACAATAGCTAAAACAGGAGGGAGTATTGAGAGTAGACCGTATTCCATATTCTTATTCTGTTATTGAAAATAATGGTGCTTAGTATAGCTTAGACGAATTACTTAGTTGCAAGGTTTTACAGAGTAAATGTTATATTCTAAAAGTCTCTTTGCACATTACATGCCTTTGCCATATGAAAGAACAATTCTCTGCTTTTATTGATTATCTACGTTATGAAAAACAGTATTCGCCCCATACTGTTAATGCTTATCGTAGGGATTTGGAA
>JALVRY010000169.1:0-967 GCA_027024625.1 Thiotrichaceae bacterium | reverse complement strand
GAGATAACAAATTGGCAGGATGTTAGTCCTCATTTTATACAAAACCACGTGTCAAAATTACATCGACAGGGCTTAAAAAGAAAAACAATTCAACGAAAGCTTGCAGCTATTCGCAGCTTATTTAACTATTTGTTGCGTGAGAAGCAATTAACTCATAACCCAGCAGTTGATATACAAACACCAAAAGAAGCACGAAAACTACCAGAAACACTCAATGCCGAAATTCTTGAACAATTATTAAATATTAATGATAACTCCCCCATTGCATTAAGAGACAAAGCAATAATGGAATTATTTTATTCATCGGGCTTACGTTTGTCTGAGCTAGCGTCACTTAATGTTGAGCAATTCAAACAGCATCAAGAAAGTGTAATTATTACAGGAAAAGGCAATAAATCTCGAATGACACCCATCGGTAGGATGGCATATCAAGCGATTGATAATTGGCTAAAAGTTCGATCAGAAATGGCAAATGCTGATGAAGAAGCTTTATTTGTCAGTAATCGAGGTACGCGCCTGACTAATCGTTCAATTCAACTTAGATTAAATCATTGGCAAAAAGTGCAAGGTGTTGACCAGCATATCCACCCTCATAAGCTTCGCCATTCCTTCGCCAGTCATATTTTAGAGTCATCGGGCAATTTACGAGCAGTACAAGAGCTACTCGGTCATGCAGATATTGGCACTACACAAATTTACACACATTTAGATTTTCAACACCTTGCAAAAGTCTATGATGAGGCGCATCCAAAAGCTCGAAAAAAGAAATAATGGGTGGGGAAATATATTTGAATAAAGCGTTGAATTATCGACTTCAATACAGCTTGTATTTTAGGGTGAATCTAAATATTGAATCTCAACGTAAGCTTACCAAACCTAGAAAAATGTACATTATTAGACCAATCAAACAAGGAAACCACTATGATTAAATCATCACATGCTATTGCTTTAACTTTCTTTCTTACCC
>JALVRY010000168.1 GCA_027024625.1 Thiotrichaceae bacterium | reverse complement strand
TTAGGTCGAAGCATCTACGAAAATCATAAAAAGAATATGAATCTCATGCAATTCCACGATATGTATGGATTACGTTCAGGCGATGAAATAGCCATTATTGAACCCAAAAAACCAGCCGTCACAATGAAAATAGAGAATGGAAAACTTCGTGAAACAGCTCACAATACCGAGTTAGAAAAAGATGTTCTCGCATTTATTATTGGCACAAATGACTTGTATCAGAAGCAGCTTTTCCGACCGATTACTGCGGCAGACTGCCCTGCAAACTAAGGATAATCGACGATGCCGTTACGCTGGGACTCATACTCTGATCAACCTGAGATGATTCATGACAAAGCTTATAAGTGGAAAATTTATCGTTCCGTCATTTGGGATTTTTTTAAGATGCTGGGAACAAACCTTGTTATGTTCCCGATTACTTTCATTTTTTACCTAATTGTTCCTACGGTAAAACCAAGGCTAGATACAAGCAAATTTTTTGGTTTGAGTATTAATCAAGATAAAAACCCACAAGACACCCGTCAGTTGATTGATGATTTACAGGTCAATAATCTGCTGATTCGTATGCCTTTACATGATATAGAAAATATTCAGAACTATGTAAACTTCGCTCAAGAATATGCCGATAAAGATTTACTCATTAATATATTACAAGACCGTCGTCATGTAACAGATCTTGCTATGTTACGCCAATCGCTTGAACAAATTTTTGAGCAATTCGGTTCCTTAACTAAGCGTTTTCAAATGGGCAATGCGATTAACCGCAAAAAGTGGGCAATCTTTTCTATGGATGAGTATTTGCGCGTCTTTCGTGTCGCCTATACTTTGAAAAAGGAAAAATATCCTGAACTAATTCTGCTTGGCTCATCTGTTATTGACTTTGAGTATTACTTCACTCTTCGTACTTTATTTAACGGCTATCGGCTACGTTATGATCAATTTAGCAGTTTGCTTTATGTAGATCGTCGAGGTAATCCTGAAAATACACAATTAGCTTTGGATATAAGAAAAAAGCTATATCTGCTGCATGCAATGACTCGTCTCAGCCCTAAAAGTAAGCCTGAAATAGTTATTACAGAAACCAATTGGCCTATTAAAAACACCCATCCTTATGCTCCTACCAGTGAAACAGAATGTATTGACTTAGATGATCATGCCAATTACTTAGTCCGTTATTATTTACTGGTATTAACAACAGGCGTGGTAAAAAATGTTTATTGGCATCAGCTTATTGCCCCAGGTTACGGCTTAGTTGATAATCGAGGAGACTCGCTTATTAAATATCCTGCTTACTATGCCTTTAAAACCTTATTGGCTCAGATACAGAACAAACAATTTGTTAAATTTGAGCAAATAGGTGATTTATATCGCCTTCATTTTCAGGCAGAGAAAAAGGTGGAAGTTTGCTGGGCACTATCACCAACAACCATTAATACAGCAGAGAAACAAATTATATTGAGAGATGGACAAGAGCAAACAAAAACTGAAATACAGCTTGGTGAATCCCCCGTTTACCTGATTGAAAAAGAGACGGTATGAAATACGAACTTAATACAAAATATTCTAATTTACAGCCATTGATAGATGATATTGAAGCTTACTTTCAACAATCAAAACAGGTATTACATGCCGAACGTAATGAAATTCGAGTCGTAGAATTTGAGGGTGAAGATTATGTTATTAAGTCGTTTAAAGTACCTAATGTTGTAAATCGCTTTGTCTATCGGTACTTACGTGCATCTAAAGCCAAACGCTCTTACTTATATTCTTTGAGGCTAGGAAAAAAACTTTGCCCCGAAGCCATTGCATATATTGAAAAATATAAAAGTGGCTTACTTGACCACAGTTATTACATTTCTCGTCATTTTGATTATGATTTTACAATTCGCCCCGTTTTTTTAGAAAAGGACTTTGCGAATAGGGTTGAGGTTTTAGAAAAATTTTCTGAGTTTACCTATCAACTCCATCAAAAAGACATTCTGCACCGTGATTATTCACCCGGTAACATATTGATTAAACAAGAAAATAGCCAATATCAGTTTAAAATTGTTGACGTAAATCGTATGCAATTCAAAATATTAAGCTTGCAAGATCGTTTAATGAATTTTGCTCGATTAATGATGGATGATGAAACACTCGCTATACTCATTAAACCCTACGCAATACTAATGCACGAATCTGAAGATAAATTATTTACGATGACACGAGATTATCGTAATAAACTCACCTATCAACGTGAATTAAAGAACAAATTGCGAGGTAGAAAGTAAGCTCCGCCCTAGTCTCCTCAATAAGGTGAAATAATACAAATGGAAAAAGAAAGCAAAAAAGGCTTAGGTTGCTTAGGCATTATGGGCTTGATGTTCTTAACGATAGCCATTTCTGTCGGCTTAACGGTTTGGATTATCAATTATTATTTCTTCCAAAAGTCATTTGATCCTGTTGAGTTAAGCAGCAAAGAAGAAACAGTGCTTGAAAAGAAACTCAATAATTTTGGTATTTTTGGAGCAGTGAAAAAAGACAACCCTAATCAGGACGCTAAAATACTCACACCAGAGCCTTATAGCGAAGAGGGTGCAGATCGCAATGTAGGACTCACTGAAAAGGAACTCAACGCTTTACTGGCAAAAAATACTAACTTGGCTGAGCGTTTAGCAATTGATCTTTCTGATAATCTTGCCAGTGGCAAACTACTCATCCCTGTTGATCCTGATTTTCCCATATTAGGCGGTAAAACCATTAAAGCCTCCGCAGGGCTAGAACTTGCTTACCGTGATTCTCGCCCCATTGTTATATTAAAAGGTGTTTCCATTATGGGCGTTCCCATCCCCAATGCATGGTTAGGTGGAATGAAAAATGTTGACTTGGTGAAGGAGTTTGGTGGACAGGAAGGTTTCTGGAAAGCCTTTGCTGATGGCGTTAAAGATATTCACGTAGAAGAAGGCCGCTTACAGATTGAACTAAAAGAATAGCATTTACCCCGAGAATCCATGACCATACTTGAAATATTAGCACGAAGCAGGTTAAATGCGATTCCTTTGAGAATCATTGTTACAGTAAAACATTATGGCTAAATCCTTACAAGACCAGCTTTTAGGAGCAGGTATCGCAACAGAAGAACAGCTTAAAAAGGCACAAGAATCTAAAAAAAGGTCAAAGAAAAAGTTTACATCAAAGGCAAAAAATACTGCTAACAAGCCACAGCAGAATCGTCCTAAAAAGAAGAAAAAGCCCGTATCTGATCTTGCTCAATTTTATCAGCAACGCAATACTGTAGAGCGTCAAGAGAGGGAAGAGGCTGAAAAGAAGAAAAAAGAAGCAGCCAGATTAAAAAAACTTAACGCAAAAAAGATTCGCAAGCTTCTATTAGATAATCTACAAAATGTTGAAGATGCGGAAATTCGCTACAATTTTGTTGTGGGTACGAATATCAAGTATCTTTACGTCACAGAACAGCAACAAGAATCTCTTGTTCAAGGCGAACTTGCGATTACCTTTTTAGGCGGACGACGTTGCTTAATCCCAATGAATATTGTTGATGAATTACGTCAAATTGATCCTAATAAATTAATTATTATACCTGCAACAGATAGCAGCGATGATGAGCTTGGTCCCATTCAGTAATACACAACAAAATGAAAGCCCAAATACACGAAACATCATTATGGCTTAGCGAAACACAGCCCGATGTTTTGAAAAATCAGTTAAATCAAATACTAGAGGATGTTAACTTCAACTGCTTAGGCTTTATCGAAAATCACTTTAAGCCAGAGGGGTATACTGCTCTCTGGCTTCTATCTGAAAGCCACCTAGCATTGCATACCTTCCCTGAAGAAGGGAAAAGTTACATTCAGCTAAGTTGCTGTAATAAAGAAAAGTATCTTTTATGTTTGCAGCAGTTTTCTAAAATTATCTAAACCCCGACCTTGCAATGTCTCAGTAAAACTAGAGGCAATCCTTCAACATGTCTTTCATCATTGTTAAGCCTAATTTCCGCGTGTAGCGAATATTTCGTTCAGGAATTTCTTCAGGATTAGGATAATGTTGCAAAGCCCTTTCTAAGCTAAGCTCACGAATTAAGTGAAACATTGGATAAGGTGAGCGATTAGTATAGTTTGCAGCATCATCAATATCACTGCCTTCAAACACATAATCAGGATGAAATGTTGCTAGTTGATAGACACCTTCATAATTGTTATCAATCAATAGCTGAGTCACTATTGCGTGATAATCAAGATACTCTTCAAAATCATTAAGACTTGAAGGATAAATTAAAAGGCTTGTCTCGATATTAGAATCACAATCTAAACGCTGTAACTCATTCAAAAAAATATCCAAACCTTCACGTAAATCCTCAGGCATTAAGTGGTAACGAATACTACCTCGATCAAATTCTCGTTTAGCAAAAGGGCAAATATTATGGGCAATTACTACATTTTTCAGCCAACATTGTGTCTGACGAATGGCTAAGGGCAAGGTCATAATTTTACAGCCTCTATAATTTCAGTCACAGTGATTTCCCTCGTATAAGCACCCATGTGGCCATAATGCCCTTTTTCACTCAGTTTTCCCTTGATGAGAAGCTTATAATTATTGCTATCAAAACGCCTTTCTGTTGCCACCGTCGTATTCAATTTACTTCTATCAACATCACCAGCAAAACTCAACCACCAACGCTCTTTGCCATTTTCTGGAACAAAAGCACTTAATTCAAAACCAGAGCGATATTCACCACGATATAATTGTATTTCTGATGAATTTTTTGCTGATGAGCAGCTCAGCAACAATACGCTGATCATAATTGTCGTTATGTTACGGATTATTATATTTTTCATTATTCAATACCTGTAATAGCTGCTTATTTTAAACAAATACTATTCCATTTATCAGGAAAATAGGAGATAACAATTATCACAATGTACTCTTTATAACCCTTTCTAATCCAACAAAAAATAAGGAGCTATAATGAAAATTAAATCATTGTTATTATTAACTATTCTATCACTATTATCATTCTCTGCATTTGCAGAAATCGTGAACCTCAATAAATCTGATGCCGCTACATTTCAACACTACCTTAAAGGTATAGGTCAGAAAAAAGCAGAAAATATTGTCAAATATCGTACAGAGCATAAAGAATTTAAGACAATTGAAGAGATTATGGAAGTCAAAGGCATTGGTGAAGGTATTTTTAATAAAATCAAAAAAGACTTATCTTTGACAGAGGGTGTGACAACAGTTCCAGCTAAGAAAGATGGGAAGAATAAAGCGACAAGAAAAACAGACAGCAATAATGCCGAAATACAGAAAGGCAAACTAAAAAAAGAAGGCGCTGCCAAGGCAATAGAACCTAAGAAGAAGTCTTAGATTGTTCTATTTCCACTGAGACCTTTATGTGGCAGTGGGTTAAAGCTGTTGTTAATACATGTAATTCTACTTCCTAGAAATATATAACTTGAAAATCAGTCACTTACACTAGTTGTATGGCTCATATAGTACCCAACCACAGTTTTAACTCACTACCCGTTGCTTCTCCAGTCGTTTATACCAGGGATAAAATTCTATTTTATCCCAATAAAATATATTAATCTTGTTTCGTTTTTTTTACAGAAGATAAATATCGATTTTATAAGAGATAATAGTTCCATATCCTGCTCAACGATAAGAGCCACTCATCTATTGCCTTGAGAAAATCAACAGGCTCAGGGGAAAGATAAAGACACGGCGGATTCACAAACATTTTCATACTTGATTGTTTCATTACTGCCTTACTAATTTTGAAGGAGTTAGTTTGGTGCTTGCTGTGTTTATGCCTAGGTGGGGTGGGTTAGATGCTTACAGAAGTATAACAA
>JALVRY010000167.1 GCA_027024625.1 Thiotrichaceae bacterium | reverse complement strand
CACTGTCGCGACACCAGTAAACAATATTAAAAAACTAAACGGAACTAACATAAATAGTAGTTTTGCCCATTCATCATAACCGCCATAGAACATTAATCCAAACGCTGAAACGAATGTAATAAATGTCGCTATAACACCGATTATCACAAGAACCTGACCAAATCGAGCCATACTTCAACCTCTTTCTTCTGGTGGAGCTAGGCGGGATCGAACCGCCGACCCCTACACTGCCAGTGTAGTGCTCTCCCAGCTGAGCTATAGCCCCTCGAAAGAGAGGCGAATTTTGTGTTAATCTGCAGTTTCTGTCAAGCCTTTATTCATAAATAAATAAGATATTTTATGCGTATTTAGCTCGATTAAATTCAACTGCTTTTAAAATGCGTTCAAGTGAACGCTCTCTGCCAATTAATTTTAAGGTAACTTCTAATGAAGGCGACATTGCTGTCCCTGTAACGGCTACCCGTAAAGGTGGCCCCACCTTACCTAATTTTAATTCTAAATTTTCACATACTTGCATTATAGCAGCATGTAACTCTTTTTCTTCCCATGATTCCAATTCGGCTAGTTCATCATGCAATGCTTGTAGAATATCAGGTGTTGCTGTTTTAAATTGTTTCTTGGCTGCCTTTTCATCGTAGCTATCAAAGTCTTCATAAAAATAACGGCTACTCTCTACCAAATCAACCAATGTTTTTGCGCGCTCACGCTGGGCAACAATCACGTCTTCAATCGCAGGGCCTTGGCTAATATCCAACTTCTGATTTTCAATATGCCAAGCTAAGTGCTTGGCTACCTCAGAAGGTTCTAACTCCTTTATATAATGCTGATTTAACCACAGAAGTTTTTCAGGGTTAAATGTTGATGGTGCTTTATTAACGCCTTCTAGTGAGAAGAGTTCAACCATATCCTCTTTACTGAAAACTTCCTGATCACCATGCGACCACCCCAGTCGAACCAAATAATTTAATAATGCTTGAGGCAAATACCCCTCATCACGGTATTGCATAACGCTAACCGCACCATGCCGCTTAGAAAGGCGTTTGCCATCTGATCCTAAAATCATCGGTACATGTGCATATTTTGGTGGCTCTTTTCCCAAAGCTTTCATGATATTGATCTGTCTTGGCGTATTATTAATATGATCATCACCACGAATTACATGCGTAATACCCATATCCATATCATCAACGACAACCGTTAGATTATAGGTTGGTGTACCATCGGTACGAGCAATAATAAGATCGTCAAGTTCTGCATTGGCAACCGTAATATTACCACGCACCAAATCATCAATTTCAACCACACCCTCTTGTGGGTTACGGAAGCGGATAACGTAGTCACCCTCCTTTTCTTCTGTTAAATCACGACACTTTCCGTCATATCGCGGTTTTTCTTTATTCGCCATTTGCTCTTCGCGCATAGTATCTAGGCGTTCTTTTGAGCAATAACAGCGATATGCATGACCATTATCCATTAACTGCTGGATTATTTCTGCATAGCGATCAAAACGATCCGTTTGGTAGCTTGGCTTTTCATCATAATCTAAATCTAGCCATGCCATTCCTTCAAAAATGGCATCCACCGATTCTTGCGTTGAGCGTTCTCTATCTGTGTCTTCAATACGCAAGATAAATGTACCATCCATTTTTCTAGCATAAAGCCACGAAAACAATGCGGTTCTTGCACCACCAATATGAAGATAGCCTGTGGGGCTGGGAGCAAATCGTGTTTTAACTGTCATGTAGTTGGCCTATATTTCGAACTGATGGTGAAGACTACCAATAATCATAAAGAACACAAGCAATCTGGATTAACTATTCCTAATTCAACTACAGCACAC
>JALVRY010000166.1 GCA_027024625.1 Thiotrichaceae bacterium | reverse complement strand
TTCATAAAACCTTTATTTTCAGGGCTAGGCCCTTCCAGAGGTCCTGGAATAAACCAAGTATGTTCTGCTATTTTTTTGGTCTCGTAGCCTGATAAAATATCTGTTGTAGAATCTTTTGCCGATACTGCAAAAGTAAAGAGAACGCTAAGGAGAATAGCCCCAAATAGTCTATACTGGTGTTTGCTCATAATAAATTCCTGTTATCTATATTGAAGTAAATAGCTTCTATCATAGCGTAAATCAATAGCGATAATAAAACCTAGATACAGGATGCTTACTGCCTAGTTTTATAGAGCGCACTAGGTATAAACCATAGGAATAACCCATCTACCCTGAGGATATCATCATGTTGCAACGACTCCATTTGTTCTTTTTTATCATTTTTTTCAGTATTAATCTGAGTAGCTGTAGCGGTGGAAATTCTTCACAAACTGCTTTAACAGGCACACCACTGGAAGCGGCAACGATTGTGGTGAAAAGGATTGAACAATTACAAAATGACACAAAAGCACTCGCTCCTTTTATAGCCTTATTTGATCCTAAAGGTGTACGTTTTTCACCTTCTTATCATCTTGTTGCCTCTGATCTTGTCCTCACAGGGTCAACGTTTCAACGTGAATTTATTCTACAAAACCCACCGATGAGAACATGGGGAACACAAGATGGCTCAGGCAATCCTCTTGATTATCATGTACGTGGATATTTTTCTGAGTTTGTATCGGATTTTCCTTATCATACTAATGCAACCGTAACCCTCATCAATAGTATTAGCGATTTTAAATCCCAAGGAAATACCCTTAATAATATGCTAACTACTTATCCTCTTTCTCAATATCGTATTGTTGAATATCACCAATCAGGTGTTAACCCAACCTTTGGCGGTCTCGACTGGACAAGCTTAATGGTCGTTTTAAAGGCGTTAGAAAAAAATAAGTGGTCATTAGTTGCGCTTGTACACGGTGCTTGGACAATTTAGATAATTAATTACGTTCATTTAATCAGCCTCTGCCATTATCATAATTAAACGCCTTTTTTAAGCAAATAATTCAATAGGAGAATACAATAAATCTAAGGCGTTTAGCGCCAACACGTTTTTTTGTCTGCTCCAAGCATTCAAGTGCTTTTGCCCCAGAATACTTACACAGCCTCAGTGGGTGAGAGTGGAAAACCTGCATTTCTAAAAAATCGGTTATTTTTCAAACCAATCATCTATTAAAATAGAAACATGAATGATAAAGTATTCTAAGGGTTAGCAAATTTATTCATTATGAATAAGTTGCACACTGCATTACCTAAGTAAAAAATAAAGGAGAATTATCATGGTAGAAATAAACCATCGCCTACAACCTAAACAAGTCCCATCAGGAGTTAGGCTAGTATCACCCGAACGTGATCCGAGTAAAAGAATATCAGAAGACTCCCCTGCAATAAGCGTAATGACCGATTTAAGAATCATTACCCCCTTTCAGATAGAGCATAGTGCCTCCTTAGAAGAGGTGAATAATAAAATGATTGCCTGTGGTGTGCGTCTGTTATTTGTTAACGATAAACAAGGCTTATTGAAAGGATTGGTGACATCCAATGATATTTTAGGTGAAAAACCGATGTTATTTGTCACTAAGAATGGTTGTTCCCGTGCTGATATTGAAGCACAAGATATGATGACACCCATTAGCAAACTTGAAGCTATTCCCCTAGAAGAGATTGAAAAAGCCAATGTTGCCGACATAGTCGCCGCGCTAGAAGATTCTCGTCGCCATCATTTGCTGGTGCTACAACATAATGAAGGACGTGATTGTGTGCGTGGCATTATCTCTATTACACAAGTTGCACATCAGCTTG
>JALVRY010000165.1 GCA_027024625.1 Thiotrichaceae bacterium | reverse complement strand
GTGCAAGTACTTCTAGGTAACTTAAGAGGTTATCGTCTTCTACCCATTTCAGGTACTTGATCAAAAGCTATATCAAACAAACCTATCATATTATTCCATACAGTAAGTATGGGATCATTTGACTCATGTGTTCTCATCTGTTCAATTAGTGGTGCAGCCAAGTTTCCTCTACCAGAGTGATATACTGCTTGTCTAAATCTGATCCACCTATTATTAAAGAATACCATTCCATCTACTTTCATAGCTGTTGGAGAAAAGGCTACTTGAATACCAGCAGTCATTCTCTCGTTACCATATGCATCTGTAATAGAATGAGCAATCATATAGTTTTCAAGTTGCAAATTAAGTAGTTTAGCAAGTGTTCCTCTATCTCTCGTATCAATTTCCATTGCTGCTGCCGCTCCTAGCGTCCGACTAAAGTCACCTGGCTTTCCCAAAATTGCATCTATTTGAGCACACACATGATCTTCATACGTAATAGAAATATCTTGTTTGGTATCTAATGGTAATTCTCTCATTTCATTACCCACAAGGATTAGTTTTTCAGATGGTTCAGAACTAGGAATCATAAGTGTTCTATTCGATTCCGTATGAGTAAACAATGATCTATCCCAGTTTGGGTTACCTGGTACGCCTTTAGTATATGCTCTATTTGCCTGTTGAGCTGCTACGAACTGCTTCGGATCATTGACTAAAGTACCAACTAAATGTTGTAATCTTTGTAACCCAGTGCCCTGCCTCTCAGCTTCTGCACTATGAACTCTTGACAAATCAAGTGTTTCGAAAAACTCATGCGGTAAATCTAACCGTTGTCCATATGCAACTAGCCATGAACCGAAAGTAGCTAAAAAAAAGCCTGAGTCAAATTCTGCTGGTTGTAGTATAGCGTCTGTTTCTTGTGATATGGATGCAATTATATCACAATCATTTATACAGTTGTCTATACAGACATATTTCAACTATGCTACTATGAGTACTTATTAAACGTTCTTTTTTTATGAAAAATAAGTACTTGAAATATTCATTAGTTATTCTCTCAGTAATCGGTATGCTTTTGTCAGTATATCTATGGAACGTTCAACTCCAAGGAGAAGGTCTTAGTATTCCATGCACCACAGATGGCGGATGTGAACTAGTTCTAACTAGCAAATGGTCTAAGATATTTGGTGTCCCAATGTCAGTTTTTGGTTTTTTTTACTATGCTTTTATGGCACTTTTGACTTTTCAAATGGTTTTTATCAAAAATAAACTAATAGAGAAACTTACTTTGTTGGGTATTGTTTGGGGGATAGTTTTTTCTGTGTATTTGAGATATCTTGAATTTGTCAAAATAGGCACGCATTGCATCTGGTGCTGGGGGTCTGTAATGGTTATATTACTCATGGCGATTATATTTAGCATAGCTACTAATGGTGAGAAAGATACTAAAATTTAAATACAAATACTTCCTAAAGCCATTCTTTTTCAAATTTGATCCAGAATTTGTACATGACTTGATAACCATTGTTGGTCAACTCACTGCTGTTGTCCCTGGTGGTACATTTTTATTGTCTAAAGTTCTTAGATATAGCCACCCAGCCCTTAAACAAACTATTCATGGAATTAAATTTAACAATCCAGTCGGTCTTTCTGCTGGTTTTGATAAAGATGGTAAACTGCCAGGAGTTCTACCTAGTGTAGGATTTGGATTTACGCAAGTAGGCACTGTTACATATAAATCTTACAAAGGTAATCCTAAGCCCCGTTTATATGTAGGTTCCAACTTCTCTCTAAACAGTATGGGACTGCCTAATATGGGCGTTTCTTATTATTGTCGCATTGCCTCCTCTTTAACAAAGTACGGGAAACCCCTAATTGCC
>JALVRY010000164.1 GCA_027024625.1 Thiotrichaceae bacterium | reverse complement strand
TGTAAGCCAGCCCTATCGGGGCTTAGCCAAATCCCCAGACTCTGCGTTATGCTCGCTTACAAGGCAATAAGCATTCTAAGCTCACATGCCTTGATTCTGGATATTTGGCGTTGCCAGAATTTATTGGACTTGATCAGAGCTTCCTTAAGATACCAAAGATTTAACTATACAAGTTTTCCCCATAAATCATGTTCGTCAGAATGAGTAATTTCCACATCAACAAACTGCCCAGGCTCTAAAAGCTCTCCATCGATATATACTAGGCCATCAATTTCTGGGGCATCACTACTACTTCGTGCAAAGGTAACCCCTCCACTTTCCTCACTATAGTCATCCGTCAAAACAGTCATTGTTTGACCTATTTTAGATGCTAACTTATTCGCGCTAATTTCGGCCTGAACCTCCATAAATCGCTCTAATCGATCCTGCTTCTCATCTTCAGGCACATGATTAGGCAAATGATTAGATTCTGCCCCATCAACTTCAGAATAAGTAAAACACCCGACGCGATTCAGTTGCGCCTCTCGCATAAAATCAAGGAGCAAGTCAAAGTCATCCTCAGTTTCCCCTGGAAAACCGACAATAAACGTACTCCGTAAGGTAATATCAGGACATATATCTCGCCATGTATTAATTCTTGTCAGCACCTTCTCAGCATGCGCAGGTCGGCGCATATCCTTCAAGATACGATGACTTGCATGTTGAAAAGGTATATCCAGATAAGGTAGTACGCCTTTATCAGAACCTCTCGCCATTGATTCAGCCATTACTGGAATTAGTTTATCAACATGAGGGTAAGGGTACACATAATGAAGTCGCGTCCAAGCATCCAACTGAGACAACTCCTCAGTTAACTGTTGAATGTGTGATTTAACGGGTTTCCCTTGCCAGAACCCCGTTCGATATTTTATATCAATACCATAGGCACTGGTATCTTGCGAAACAACCAGCAGCTCTTTTACGCCAGAGTTAACAAGATTCTCAGCCTCCTGTAAAACATCGCCAATAGGACGACTAACCAAATCGCCACGCAATGCAGGAATAATACAAAAACTGCAGTTGTGATTGCAGCCTTCCGATATTTTTAGATAAGCATAATGCCGAGGAGTAAGCTTTACGCCTTGAGGGGGTACTAAATCTAAGTAAGGATCATGCGGAGGCTTTAATTGATTGTGTACTGCTTGCATAACCTCTTCATAAGCATGAGGCCCCGTTACTGCAAGCACCTCTGGGTGTGCTTGTAAGACTTTATCAGAATCAGCACCTAGACATCCGGTAACAATAACCTTGCCATTTTCTTTTAAAGCTTCTCCAATTGCATCCAAAGATTCCTCTACAGCCGCATCAATAAACCCACAAGTATTGATGACAACCGCATCCGCTCCTTCATAATCTGGGGCTATTTCGTAACCTTCTGTTTTTAATTGAGTCAATATTCTTTCGGAATCCACCAAAGCCTTCGGACACCCCAAACTCACAAAACCAACCTTAGGCACCCTCTGTTTTTCATCAGTCACGCTACAATACTCTCCTATGAATTTGACCCAAATATAAATGAATCTAAGCTTAACAATCACTTATGGTATGTGATATCTCCTTTTTTTCCTAAGACTTTATACACAAGCACAAAAAAACATCATTTTATAGCCCTAAAAACACAAGATTGACGACATTTCGCGTCTATCCCATTAATTAGTGCTCGTAAGCTATTGTTATTTAATTAATTATAGCAACTGGTCAAAAATTAACCAGTTCACCATGGAACTAATCAGTTAGCCGCTCTACAAGGGATATCATGCGGATATACACAGACTTATCCACAGAAATTGTGGACAAGTCCGCACTGTGAATAAGTCAAGCC
>JALVRY010000163.1:901-5929 GCA_027024625.1 Thiotrichaceae bacterium | reverse complement strand
ACCATTCTGGATTAAGGTGATTGAGGTAGGTACTTGCTTGAATAAAAGTACCGCGAGATTTTGACATCTTCGCCCCATTGACTTGTAAGAAACCATGACAATAAATAGCAGTGGGTGTACGGAAATTGCCAGCTTTTAATAAGGCAGGCCAAAATAGGGTATGGAAATAAGCAATATCTTTACCGATAAAGTGGTAAACCTCAGCGGTAGAATCAGGCTTCCAATAATCATCAAAATCAATATTGTCACGTTCACAGAGTTTCTTAAAACTCGCGAGATAGCCCATAGGAGCATCGACCCAAACATAAAAGTATTTATTGTCGGATTCTGGAATTTTGAAACCCCAGTAAGGAGCATCACGAGAAATGTCCCAATCACTCAAGCCCTCTTCAAACCACTCTTTCATTTTGTTTGCTACTTCTTTTTGCACGGCTCCGCTATCTAAAAAGTCTTGAAGATAGCTTTGAAAATCACTTAGTTTGAAGAAGTAATGCTTAGTTTCTTTATTGATTGGGGTTGTACCAGTGACAGTTGAAACGGGATTTACAACATCGGTTGTATCGTAAGTTGCTCCGCAGGCCTCACAATTGTCGCCATATTGGTCAGCTGTTCCACACTTTGGGCATTCGCCTTTGATAAACCGATCAGGCAGGAACATTTTGGCTTCAGGATCATAAGCTTGCTCAATTGTTTTTTCTACAATATGTCCGTTAGCTTTTGCAGCTAAGTAAATTTGACTAGCAAAGGCTTCATTCTCAGGTGAGTGCGTTGAATAGAAATAATCAAAATTTACATTAAAAGCAGAAAAATCGGCTTGATGGGCTTTTGACATGTCAGCGATTAATTGTTCTGGTGTAATACCTTCCTGTTTAGCTCGTATCATTATTGGCGTGCCGTGTGCGTCATCTGCACAAACATAGTGGCAGGTGTTGCCTCTTAACTTTTGAAAGCGTGCCCAAATATCTGTTTGAATATATTCAACGAGATGCCCCAGATGTATATGACCATTTGCATAGGGGAGGGCAGATGTAACTAATATTTTGCGTGCTGACATTTTTCTTCCGTTTTCAAGCAATTCCTAGAACCGTGCAGTGTAACGATTTTATAAATTATAGGGAATTGTTCTTGATGAAAAATTCCGTTACACGTATGCTGTTACATATCCATTTGATAAATAAAAATAATAAGGAGTGGGTGTTTATGCAGATAATCAAAATTCTTGGCTTAATGATTCTATTTTTTGCAGGTAT
The DNA here is from genome assembly GCA_027024625.1 of Thiotrichaceae bacterium. Taxonomy (GTDB): domain Bacteria; phylum Pseudomonadota; class Gammaproteobacteria; order Thiotrichales; family Thiotrichaceae; genus S015-18. The sequence goes on along the minus strand of JALVRY010000163.1, from coordinate 4,679 downwards.
GGCTTCAGCTCAGATCGAGCTTAATAAACAGCGAATGCCCACTAAAATTCCAACACTTTACAAAGTTGTTTCAAATGCAGGAAAATATTATGAAGATAAATCTGGGCATTATCGTCTAACGGGGATGTTGATGGACTTAGGCGGTAAATCAACAGGTCTAGGTGAAGATTTACCTATTGAAAAAGTAAAACAAAATATTGTTGGAAAATTTGGAGATCTACAACCAGATCATGTGCGTAAGACTCCCGTAACAGGAATCTATGAGCTGGTCTTTGGAAAATTGGTTAAATACATGGATGGTTCTGGCCGATTTTTATTGCGTGGTGGTGAATTACTGGATGATTCAGGTAATAGCTTAACCCACTCTGCCCTTGGAGATGCGGCAAAGAATGTGGCTGAAAATAATTTACGCATAGTTAATCGCTTATCAGAAGAAAATATGTTGATTTACCCGGCACAAAATCAGAAACACGTGCTGACGGTATTTACAGATACGGATTGTCCTTACTGCCGAAAACTTCATCATGATGTAAGTGAATATACTAAACGGGGTGTGACAGTGCGTTACATCTTCTTTCCAAGAGCTGGGGTTGAGTCAGCTGCTTATCAAACGGCGGTTTCTGTATGGTGTAGTAATAATCGACAAGAAGCACTTAATGATATTGAGAATGGCTTGCATGTTAGCCCTCATTCCTGTGAAAATCCAATTGATAAACATTTAGCCTTAGCAAATCAATTGAACTTATTAGGTACGCCTGTACTCATGTTAGAGGACGGTGAATTACTATATGGCTATTCGCATCCAAATGAAGTTATTGCTAAATTAACGGATGGTGAATTTGGTTTGGCATTGAATTGAGACGGGTTACAGATTTTTAGTCACCTTGCTGTTAAAATCAGCAGTGAGCTAATAGAGAAGCCCTTTACATGAATCCGTGGCTTCACTGTGCCGTAGTGGAGTCACGGATTTATGCTTTAGAAAAGGCTTCTGATTATATTGAAATAAAGAGAATAAAATGATTAAAAAAACATTATTAACAGCTTCACTGAGTGTTGCTTTACTTACGACATCATCGCTAATCCTAGCAGCTGAGGCTGATATCAGTGCTTTGAAAGAAAAATTAAGCAGTATATTTAAAGAAGCACCTACATCACTAAAAGAATCTCCAATACCTGGCGTTTATGAGGCTTCCTATGGTATGGACGTCATTTATGTTAGTGCTGATGGAAAGTATTTTTTGGCAGGAGATTTATATGATCTTGCAACACGTAAAAATTTAACAGAAAGCACACTTTCTTCTGCTCGAAAGAAGGAAATGGATGCTTATGACAAAACGAAAAATATTACATTTAAGGCAGAAAATGAAAAGCATGTAATCTCTGTCTTTACTGATATTGATTGTCCTTACTGTGCAAAACTTCATAACGAAGTCCCTGAATTAAATAAAGCAGGCGTAACCGTCCGTTACTTTATGTTTCCTCGTGCTGGCATTGGTTCTGGCAGCTTTAAAAAGGCTGTTAGCGTATGGTGTAATGATGATCAGAATGCAGCACTCACCAAAGCTAAGAAACGTGAAGCAGTTGAAGAAAAAACATGTGAAAATCCAGTTAAAGAACAGTATATGTTAGGGCAGAAGATCGGTGTAACGGGTACACCTGCTATTGTATTAAGTTCAGGTAAACTCGTTCCAGGCTATCGCCCTGCGAAAGCTTTAATCTCCTTGCTTGAGTCGGAATCTAAAACTGAAAGTAAGTAATACTTATCACCTTGAGTCTATGGCCGTTCTGTAACTTAGAGGGGCATGGATTCAGGGGCATGTTTATCATTGACGATGGCAAGTTATAAGTTTATCTGAGGCTTTAATAATGAATAAAAAAAATCCTTGGCTTCTATTATTTCTCCTACCATTACTATCATGCAATGCCGCTGAAATAGAAAAACAAGCTATCCCTAAGTTGCATGTTGGAATGACATGGCAGTGGCAACTAAGTGGTAAGTTAAATCCAGATTACCAAGTGGATTTGTATGATGTGGATTTATTTGATACCAGTACTAAAAGCATCCAAGCACTGAAATCATCTAACAAGATGGTTATTTGTTATTTTTCAGCAGGTTCGTATGAAGATTGGCGAAAAGACAAGTCGCAGTTTAATAAAGATGACCTAGGCAAGCCGTTGGATGGCTGGGAAGGTGAACGCTGGCTAGATATTCGGCAAAAAAATGTTAGACAAATTATGCAAAAACGTATGGATCTAGCGAAGCAGAAAGGGTGCGATGGTGTTGAGCCAGATAATGTTGATGGCTTTGATAACCCTAATGGCCTGAACTTAACAGCATCAGATCAGCTTGATTATAATCGATTTCTTGCAAATCAAGCGCATATTCGTGGTTTAAAAGTTGCCTTAAAGAATGATATGCAACAGGTTACAGCTTTGGTTAATGATTTTGATTTTAGTGTTAACGAAGAATGTCATGAATACAATGAATGTGATGTCCTTAAAGCGTTTATTGAACAAGATAAACCCGTATTCAATGCTGAGTATAAAAAAGCTTATATCAATGACATCTCTATCCGAAAATCAATGTGTGAACAGTCTAAAGTCTTAAAAATACAAACTCTTGTATTACCTCTCGATTTGGATGATTCTTTCCGCTTAGCTTGTTCATAATTTCATACTTACCCCTCTCTTGTCATCGCATCCTCTTTTTCAGATCTTGATTAAATAAACTAATTCAAGCAACCATTCGCCTAGGGTGAATGGTTGTTTTGCCGCTGATAACTGGTTCGTTCTACAGAATATTCGGTAATTCTCGATTTTAATCCGTCTATTCTTACCATTTATCTCCATAGCGAAATACACGGGAATAAGATTTTCTTATTGTTACTTCGTGCTTAGCAAAACTAAAAATATTAAAAGCACTAATTAATAACAATAAGTAATAGGAAAATCTTATGAAATCTCTCTTCAAGACAGTATTAAAAGTGTTTTTAGCGGCTATCGCTTTCCACGCAATGAGTATCAATACGGCTTTAGCAAGTGAGGAAATAGATGTCTTATTTTTATATGAACCAGCCATTACAGAGCATTACAATGGCAACGTAGCAACACGAATTAACCACATTGTTGAAACAACCAATGCAATTTATCAAGCGAGTCATTTAGATATTCAGATTAATGCAGTTGAAGCTCAACAGTATGATTTTGATGATAAACTCAATGCCTATGAGCTAATTGATACGGCGAAGAATTCTTCAGACATTGCTGATTTACGTGATCGCTTTGGAGCTGACTTGGTTGTCATCTATCGCTTATATCGAAAAGGTCAGCCTTGTGGATTAGGCTACCGTCCTGCGGCAGAATCAGCAGATTGGACTGGGCTTTCCTATGTTGCCATTGATTGTGCGACTTATAAAACAGCTCATGAAATTGGACATAATATGGGGCTAGCTCACTCATATGCCCAAGGAAGTGAAGCCTTTTTACCTTATGCACGTGGTCACGGTGTTGAGGGTAAGTTTGCTACTATCATGGCATACAGCACAGCATACAATGCCCCTAAAGTTTATAAATTCTCATCAACTGAATATGATTGTAATGGCGTAATCTGTGGGCTTGAGTCTGGGGAAGAACAAGCTAATGCGGTTAAAGCGTTAAGACACACGGCTGCTATAGTCGCAAATTTACGCGCTCCTGCAACTCAGCAGTGTGATGTTGATGCACTTGCAATTGTTAAGCGTATTAAAATGGCTTCTCAAGTACAACAAGCTAAAGTATC
>JALVRY010000163.1:0-891 GCA_027024625.1 Thiotrichaceae bacterium | reverse complement strand
CAAGTCATGCAGGACTATGTTCAACTAATTACAAAAGCATTCCAACCCGTAAATAAAAAATATCAAACAGCAAAAAATACCTACGTTACTCAGCTAGCTGCTTATCGCCAAGGTAAGGTAAGCAGAAAACAAACGATGGCAAGCTATCATGTATACAAATCAGCTCGTGAAGCATTAATTGTTGAGCAAAATAAAATCAAGGACTTTCATAAAACACAATATCTTGTTGCATATAACAAGATGCAATCAAATAAGCGCCTTTTATCTGAGTTACAAATGACTTACAAACTAGAAGAAAGAAAAGCAACACAGCTTATGAAAGAGTTAGAAGAAGCAAAAACTATCTATCATTGTGCTTAATTCAGTAATTTACAATTTGAAATTCGATTAGTTTATAGGCTGTTAAATCATGACAAAATATATATCTTGTCAAAACTAATGCATCAACATTAATTTAAGACGGCTTCCAAGTTCCAAATGCATTACCCGCAGCAGGTGCCATTGGTTTGGGTTTGCATACATCGTCAAGTACATGCTTAGAAAATGCGTGTAGTTCATCTAAGTATTCATCTTTTTGTTCTTTAGCAATGTTCTGTGAACCCAGTAAAATACCTGTAATAGCAGACAAGTATTGAAGTGATACGGTTGGTGCTTGCGCTTCGGGATCAGCTTGAATAAGCACTTGTTGGATATTGTCGATAAGTTGTTGAGAGAGTTTTAGGTCTGCCATGATAATTCCTTGTTGGATAGATGGTTTGGAGTCTACCTTGCTTAAGAGACTGTGCAAGTATTCTGGGACTGCGAAAAAATGAGGAAAAATTTTCTAGATTTTGTTTAAAAATGAAGGTAATAGCAGGTTATTGGCTGAATTTTTAAAGTCACCCGTAGGGG
>JALVRY010000162.1 GCA_027024625.1 Thiotrichaceae bacterium | reverse complement strand
ATACGCTACGAGCCAGAGAATTAGCCAAATGGATGAAGAAAAAAGCCTCTCGCTTTGGCAAATGTAAAATTTATAAAGATGTCACATGGGAAGACTTCAAGGGCAAGCATGGCTTTATCTTCTGTGAGAACTTTTGGGGACCAAATAATACCGGTGACCATATCGACTTATGGGATGGCACAGGTCAATACATGGGAGACTCTGACTTCTATTGGGAAGGTCCTGCGATGGCAAGTGGTGCGGTAGATTATATTGATCGCTCAGAAAAAGTATGGTTTTGGCAATTTGAACAATGAAAAAAATCATATTCATCACATTCGCACTTTCTCTTTCTGCTTGTAGCGATGACCAAAAGGATGACAACAAACTTAGCACGACCGCATCTAACTCTAGTGAATCATCCCAAATTGATATTGGACAAAATAAGCCAGCCCCCCTTCCCCCTGCATCACCAACAGATAACAGCAGTATCAATGGCTTAGAATTAGAACTATTGGATTACAACGGGGCTTGCCAGCTAAATGATGGCTCTAGCATACGATTTTTACGTCCTATGGCTCCTTGCCATTTTGTGCGAATCGCTGGCTCATTACAAGTCTACAAAAAAGGGAAAACCGATGTGATTGCCCTCGTAGGCACACCAGTAAAAGAAGACCGTTGTGGACAAGAAGTACAAGGTTTATTGATTACAAATGGTAAAGTGGAGATTTCCCAAAATATTGGGCAAGGCAGTACATTTTGTGCCAATGAAGGGCTAGATGGGTTTCATTTTTCTTTGTTTTAAGCTGAATCCTGAATCCGTGACTTCAATGCGGATAACAGGGGGTAAGATATTGGTTTAGCACGGGATTTTAAGAAATCTTAGCTTCACCCGTAGGTTAAGCGGGCATTTTTTAAACCCGTGATGAATCAATAGCTTATTCACTGTGCCGTAGTGAAGTCACTGATTCAGCTGAATACTAATAGCGATACACAAAGCTATCATTAAAGTGCTTAATATAAACACGTCGAATACGATCTTTTACGCCAATTGCCTCGCCCTTTTTATAATATCGACCAATCCGCACTTTATAGTAAATTCCCTCTCGACCGTATTTGCTACTCTCGACACGGGCAGAATAGCCATCGCGAACTAATGCTCTTTGGTAAGCATAGGCTTCTTCCCTATCAGGCGTAGCCAATACTTGTACCGTGTAAATACCAGAGGATGATTGCTGAGAGTCACTATCAAAATCATCACCTTGATTATTTTGAGATTGATGGTCTGGTAAAGCCCCTCGTAAGCGATCAGGCACCTTATCTGGGTTATAACAGGCTAAAACAAAAATCAAACCTGCAACTAATATAAGAATAGTCACCGTGGTATTACCATACTGATATTGTCGCTTCACTATATACTCCCAAAATACTTCTACCAAAGAAGGTTTCTTATAGAACTAGATTATAGGAAATTAGTTCAGTTTTATGAAGTTATTGATTTAGATAAATATTTTAACTACCGTGCTGAGACTGCCTACGCTGTAGATTCCCCTTCCTCCGCTTTGGTCTAGACTCTGCATTGGGTATTTGGTCGCGTAAAAACTCTGGCACACCTTTCATTTTACAGGCTTTATAATCAATAAATAAGGCTTGCTTTGCCTGATTAAGATCAACGTCTTTCCTTTCCAACAATACTTGGTAAACATAGTCAAACAAACGATTAAGAGCGATTTTATGAGTCTGCTGTGTATTTTCAAACAGCCAACGACTTAACTGCCAAAAGTTATGAAAGGGCTTATCTGCCAATAAAATGGGCAGAGTTGTTGAAAATCTCCCCGAATTACCGATCATATCCCAGTAACGTGCAAATCGGCTCATTTTCTGCAT
>JALVRY010000161.1 GCA_027024625.1 Thiotrichaceae bacterium | reverse complement strand
AGTATTCTGGGACTGCGAAAAAATGAGGAAAAATTTTCCAGATTTTGTTTAAAAATGAAGGTAATAGCAGGCTATTGGCTGAATTTTTAAACAAAATCTGGGGAATTTTAACCATTTTTTTCGCGTTCCATGAATACTTACACAGTCTCTTAGGCTTAATCTCCCCAATATTGCCGAAATAATGCAAAATGTTCTCGTGATCCATGTTTTTCTAAGATAGAGGATAATTCTTGTTTCAAGTTTTTGTTGTGCTTGTAGATGGCTAATAGCTCAATAATTTCTGCAACGGTGGTTTTATCTGAATCCGCAATTAAGCCTAATAGCCAAGCAAATGCCGCATCACTACGGTGTAGGCTAATGGCTCGCAAGAGAATTCTTCGTAAGGTAAATTGATAGGCGAATGTTCGTTGCCAAGCAGATTGCAATACCGCTAGGGCAGAATCGAGTCGTGATTCTCCTAAGGAAAGTGCTGCGAGTTCGTATAAAACCTCATTATCCTGATCTTGCAAATAGGCAGAAACCAAGGGTAAGGATTGTTCAGGTTCTACGTGCAATAAAGCCATCATGCACTCACCTACGACCTCAGCTTCCTCATCGCCTGTTGCTAATTTTTGTCGTAATAGCAAAGCGGCTTCATAGGGCATACCTTGAGCAATAGCTCGGATAGCCCCCATGCGAGCCAGCATTTCATCATCATTGAGTAAATCAATGAGCTCAAGTAATGCCCGAGAATAGCTGGTAGACACCAAACCCATTGCTGCACTGCAACGAATATCAATACCAGTATCTACAGAGCCACCCCAAACGGGTTCCATTTGTTTATAGCGTATGCATGCAAGATAGAAATCCACATCGTTATAATCCAAAGCAACCAAAGCTCGTAAAATGGCATTTTTACCTGTGCAATGTGCATCCACTTTTTCAGGATTTATTAATAAATATTGATAAGCTGCCAGTAGCTTACTTTCTTGATCATATAATAATTTCTCCTCACAAATTTCAGCTGCCTTTGCGATGACTCGATTATTACGATCAGCCAACGCGGACTTAATTGCAGCGGCAACTTTTTTATCATCAAGCTCATGGTGAATTTTATTGAGTTTAGAAAGTTTGCTATCTGTGTTTTGTTTAGGCTTTGTCATCTGGGAGAGTGTTTACTAAAGAAGGTAGATCATAGAGCAATTGAGAGAAATACATCAAGGGGAGTTGTGGCAATTGGAAGGATGATGTGATTAGTGGTGAATTAAAAGAAATTTTATAAACCCTTGAATCCCACTGTAACACTGACTACTATTCGCCATTGCTTAACAAATAACTAAAAACAGGAATTATCATGCGTAGCCATTATGTCGGTTTGGTTGACGAAACATTACTAGGTGAAGAAGTTACATTATGCGGTTGGGTAAACCGTCGTCGTGATCATGGGGGCGTAATCTTTGTTGACTTGCGTGACCGTGAGGGTCTGCTGCAGGTGGTGTTTGATCCAGATCGTGAAGATGTGTTCGCCACAGCAGAAACCGTGCGTAATGAACATATCCTACGCATTAAAGGACGTGTACGTGAACGTCCTGAAGGCACAATCAATGAGAATTTAATCAGCGGTAAGGTTGAAGTTTTAGGCTTGGAGCTTGAAGTGCTAAGTGCATCGGCAACACCGCCATTCCAGCTAGACGATGATGTAAACGAAGACATCCGCCTCAAGCATCGCTATGTTGATTTACGTCGTCCAGAAATGCTAGAGCGTATGCGTAAGCGTTCGCAGATTACTAACTTCATGCGTCGTTATATGGAAGATGATGGCTTCCTTGAAATTGAAACCCCGTTATTAACCAAGGCAACGCCAGAGGGGGCGAGAGATTATCTTGTACCT
>JALVRY010000160.1 GCA_027024625.1 Thiotrichaceae bacterium | reverse complement strand
ATTGCTAGAGGTAATGAAAAAAGCAGAACGCAGCAAGATATTATCGATGAAATTAACCGTTTGCATAGTCAAGGTGTGCAAGAAATTGTACTAACAGGTGTTCATGTTGGTGGCTATGGCAGTGATACCAATACATCTTTATATGAGTTGGTTCAAGCTATCTTGCAAGAAACGGATGTCCCCAGAATACGCTTTGCATCAGTTGAACCATGGGACTTACACGACAACTTTTTTAGCCTGTTTGAAAATAAACGTGTGATGCCACACATGCACCTTCCTTTGCAAAGTGGAGCCGATTCCGTGTTGCGACGCATGTCTCGTCGCTGTCGAACAGACGATTTTCGAAACCTTGTTGAGCAAGCGCGAATAGCGATTCCTGATTTTAATGTTACCTCTGATATTATCGTCGGTTTTCCGAATGAAACAGAAGAAGAATGGCAACAAACGATGCAATATGTAGAGTCGATTGGTTTCAGGCATTTACATATATTTTCTTATTCTCCAAGAGAGGGGACGAAAGCCGCAAGCTTAGATAATCCTGTACCACCATCTATCAAAAAACAACGTCATCAAGAAATGCATGAGCTGGGTAAACAAATGAAATCTGCTATCTTATCAGCTCAAATTAATAAACAAGTCAATATACTCTGGGAAAAAGGGCAACGAAGAGGTGAATTGAACCATTACATGGGTTACACACCTAACTTCCTGAAAGTTGAAACGACAACACCAGCCCATATACTACTAGAGAATACCATTACACAGATTAGGTTGAAGCAAGTTTTAGAAGAAAAGCAAATCCTGATCGGAGAATAAATTATGAAATACCGAACTATTTTTTTACTGTCGCTACTGAGCATTTTCTTAAGTGGCTGCATGTTTTCTTCTGAGTCTCAGAATGCAGTAGCTGTTACAGAAGCATTTTGGCAATCCGTCCAAGATAAAGATATGGAAAAGGCCAAGCAGCTTTCCACATGGGAAAGTGCGGAATACCTTAAATTTGTGCAAAGTGACAAAATCAATGCTCAGCGTTTCGAAACAGGAGAAGTAAAAGTTACCGATGTTTCTGCCGAGGTTGCCACAGTGCTATATGGTGGAAATGGAGGTGATGTGAAAATTCCTGTGCGTACTGTTTTAGTTCGAGTCGATAATGATTGGCGTGTCGATGTGCAAAAAACAATGGGTTCAATGGTGAGTGGAGCAATGGGAGCTGTTGTTCAAGAATTAAATGGTTTTATGCAGGAAAGCCTAAAAGGTGTTGATAAAGCCTTATCTCAAGGAATTGAAGAATTAGGAAAATCCTTGAATCAGGGGCTAGAACAACTCCAGAAGGACTTAGAAAAAACGGATGATCCTGCTCCTCAGAGGGAACAAGCTATTTAGATTAGGCGAAGTAGGAGTGCACATACATTTAACAATTTACTGGTCTATTTTCCGCTATTCAAGCCATTCTCTCAGTCGCGTAGCACGGCTATGCTTCTTCGATAATGAATGAATATCAAAAATATCCTTCGCAAATTTTGTTAAATTAATTATGCACTCCTACTTATAAAAAACACCAATACTCACTATTTGTTACAAACCGCTACTTATCCCTAGTAAAAAAATGATAAACTCCGAGCAGTTTTTTTGATCGGAGTTATGGGCTTAGTGTTCTGGAATAGACAAAAGCGGAAGAAGAAAATAGAATTACGGCGTATTCCTGCGACGGATCATGGTATTACTGCATCGCAAATATGCGATAAGACTAAAGATGTGTTACGCCGCTTAAATAAAGCAGGCTTTGAAGCCTATCTCGTTGGTGGTGCAGTTCGTGATTTGATGCTAGGCAAAGAACCTAAAGACTTTGATATTGCGACCAGTGCAAGGCCAGAAGAAGTTCGGCGTTTATTCTCCTCTTGTCGATTAATCGGGCGACGTTTCCGCCTAGCTCATATTTATTACGGTCGATTTTATCTAGAAGTTGCCACATTTCGTGGACCACACGACACCAGTTCCCAAGGCGTTACCTCAGATGATGGACGTATTATTCATGATAATGTCTATGGCACGGTCGAGGAAGATGCGCTACGCCGCGATTTTACCGTTAATGCTCTATTTTATGATCTTGCATCAGGTGAAGTTTTAGATTATGTCGGCGGCGTTGATGATATTCGTAAAGGCACACTACGTTTAATTGGTGATCCAGAACAGCGCTATCGTGAAGACCCTGTCCGCATGTTGCGAGCGATTCGTTTTGCGAGCAAGCTTGGTCTAGAAATTGAAAAAGAGACACAAAAGCCCATCCAAGAAATGGCAGACTTGTTGGATAACATTGCACCCGCTCGCTTATTTGATGAAACGCTTAAACTTTTTCATAGTGGTCAGGCAGTAAAAACACTGGAACAACTGAGAGAGTACAATTTATTTTCTTGCTTATTTCCACTCACAGAAGATGGCTTGCATGACCCAACATTTAATGCTTTTGTGATGGCTGCTCTTAGCAATACAGATAAACGTATTCGCTCTGGTTTATCTGTTACTCCTGCTTTTCTCTATTCTGTCATGCTTTGGCGTGTGGTTAAATACCATGCCGATAGATCTTTGGCTCAAGGCTATCCAATGATGCAAGCTTTCCATATTGCTGCATCGATTGTATTGAAAGAACAAGTTCAATACACGGCAGTTCCTCGTCGTTTTACGACAATGGCAAGAGAAATTTGGTCATTACAGGCTCGTTTTAATTACAAAGACTGCCGTCGTTCAATGAGCTTTTTAGGTCATCCACGTTTTCGCGCAGCTTATGACTTTCACTGTCTTAGAGCATCAGTAAATGATGATGTGACAATGGAAGACTGCCAATGGTGGACAGATTTTCAGGAGCAAGATGAAGAAGGCAAATTAGAGATGTGTCGCCTTCATAAAGGCAAACGTCGAAAAAGAAAAAAGAAGAAGAAAAAACCAAACAGCGCATCATGATTGCCTATATCGGGCTGGGTAGCAACCTAGGTGACTCTTTCCAATATTTACAGAATGCCGTAACACAACTACATCAGCACGATGAGATATGTGTTACCGCTGTTTCGCCCGTTTACCAAAGTAAACCCCAAGGGCCACAAGACCAGCCAGATTATCTTAATGCTGTGGTTGAAATTGATACGACGTTAACCGCAGAACGCTTATTAAAAGCTACCCAGACCATCGAACAAAAAAATCAACGCCAACGCAATGGACAGCACTGGGGAGCAAGAACGCTAGATTTGGATATCCTGCTCTATGGCAATCACATGATAAACCAGCAAGATTTAATTGTCCCTCATCCTTGGATGCATAAACGCTCGTTTGTACTTTATCCATTACGCGATATAGTGACCACGTTAGAATTCCCAAACGGTAAAAGCTTGCAAGCTTGTTTAAAAAACAACCCTGACGATGATTTAATAAGAATCGAACGACAGTTAGTAGTGAGAACATGATCATGGCAAAGAAAACGATCCGCACACTTAAAAAAATGAAGCAATCTGGTGAGAAGATCAGTGTTTTGACGGCCTATGATTTTAGTTTTGCCAAAGTAATTGATGAGCAAGATATTGATGCCATACTCGTAGGTGACTCACTGGGTATGGTAATCCAAGGGCATGAATCCACCATACCTGTCACAGTGGAAGATATAATTTATCACAGCAAAGCGGTTTCACGAGCTTGTGCAAATACACTGCTGATAGCAGATTTACCTTTTATGAGTTATACCAACCCAAAACAAGCAACTCATAATGCGGCTCGATTGATGCAAGAAGGGGCTGCTCAAATGGTTAAGTTAGAAGGTGGGGCACCTCAAGTTGAAACAGTCTCTCAGTTAAGTCATCACGGCGTTCCTGTTTGTGCTCACCTCGGTTTGCAGCCTCAATCTGTGCATAAAATTGGCGGTTATCTTGTGCAAGGTAGAGATGAAGAACAAGCTAAATACATGATTGATGATGCGACAGCTCTACAAGATGCAGGAGCCGATATGCTAGTGCTTGAGTGTGTACCCGTAGACCTAGCCAAGAAAATTACAGACACCTTAGAAATCCCTACGATTGGCATTGGGGCAGGGCGTGAATGTAGTGGGCAAGTATTAGTATTACAAGACATGCTTGGAATCAGCAGCCATGCTCCAAAGTTTGTGCAAAATTTCCTACAAGAAGGTCGCACGATTCAAGAGGCAATTGCTGCATTTAATACTGCTGTTAAAGAAGCTAGTTTCCCAAGTGATGAGCAGTGCTTTTTCTAAATAGATTAATTATGATCGAATACCATTCCTCTCAATTCACACCTTGGCATTCATGCTACTAATGATACCATTGTCTGTCATTAAATGAGTGATAGCCTGTGGCTCGTTCACTTGGTTTTTGTTTTAGACAGGCATAATAACTACTATCTGAAATATCAAAGTAACGACATAGGCTGGCAATACAGAATTCCCTGCGATGCTCTTTTATAAAACCGTACTTCACTTGAGTTGTTTCGTGAAGTAGGTAGCAGCCTTTTTTGCAATGGCAAGTTCCTCTAGAGCTGAACGCGCTATTCGTGGGGTGGTTCATTCAGTTTGTTTTTAGCCTGTGTCTCACGAAATACTTTTAATTCAGCGTTTAACCAATCTTTGGTGGCTATTAAATCATCTTCACCGCATTTAACTTTGTATAATTTACCAGTCAATAAACTTTTGGTTGCGGATAATCGGATAAAATCATCAGTCGTTTTAATTTTATCTCTAAAATAGTCATATTTTTTTTGGATGTGTTCAACGGCTTCTTTAGCTGTATGGTAAGAAAAGTTTCGCTTAAATTTACAAGATGAATGGCTAACATAATCAATTAAATGATCCACCTCTGGTTTTTGTTCAGGCGTTACATCTGCAAATGCCAATACGGGCAAAAGACAAAAAAGGGATACTACTTTTTTCATATAAACCTCATAATCTATTAGAAGTCTCTGTGAGACTTCTTAAGTGTGTACATCACACTATTTCAACGTATTAAGTTCATAGGTAGATATCCCTTTTAAGAAAATGTTCCTTGTTCTCTAATATTATTTCTATTCTGAATCCTTGATGAATCAATGGCTTATTCATTAAATGATGAACTCAGGGTTTAAATGGAGAGATTTATTTCTCTTTGCTTGTTGGGTTGGTTACAGCCTGACTAGTGTGTGTTGAAGTTTGAGGTATTCTTTTTCTCAATTTTAACTCTTGAACATAGTTACGGTAATATTCTCGGTAATAGAGAATGGCACTGTAGCCATTTGAAGCAACATCAACAACTTTCCAGCCTTTGTCACCCTTTACAAAACGAAAGGCTAAATTGGTTGGTGGAGCATTCCGACGTAACACGCGAAGGCGAGCAAGCATCTGTCCGTTGCCATTCATGATAGGACGGAAGAAAGAAATTTTTGGCATGATACCGTCAAAGCTAATTAGCTGTGATGTTAAGCTATCAAACAATAATATCTGCAAGCGTTGCTGAAATTCCTTTTGATTTGCCTGATCCATTTTGTGGTATAACTTACCACCGACTAAGGAAGACATTTCTTCAAAATCAAAGAATGGCGCGACTTGCTCATTTAAAAAACGATCTAAAGAACGGACATCTTTTACTCCCCCCTTCGAAACAAATTGGCTGACACGAGCAATAGCATCTTTTAGCAGAACAGCAGGATTATCATTCTGATAATCAGGTAATCGTTGATAGTTACCGTATTTGCCATAGCTAAAAGCTTTATTCCCTGATTGTTGGCTTGTTTGGGGCTGGCTATTTTTACTTGCTGAGGTTTTATCCATGCTATCAGCCAATACTGTGTACGATGTGCCCAAAACTATTGTTAATGTGCCTATTATTATAAGTTTTTTCATGCTGTTCTTCCTTTGCTGGTAATATCTCAATCCCAGAGTATATGCAACGAGGACGCATCAGGTGAGGAAATTTTCTCTATTTATCATTTTAATTTGCTTTTGTGTGAATGTATTGGCTGATTCCGAGCATCTTAGTATGCGGGAGCAATTCAATGACGCTTATGAAAAAATAAAACAAGCTGATGTGTCTGACTTTCATGAATTAACGGAAGGCATGCAAGAGTATATTCTTTATCCTTACTTAGAGCATGCCTACATAAAGAAGAATATTGATGATGTAAAAGACTCTGAATTTATTATATTTATGAAGCGTTTTTCGTATTCAGTGTTAAGCAATGATATTCGAAATGAGTGGCTAAAACGCCTAGCTAAACGAAAAAGTTGGGAACGTATTATCAGTTATTATTCTGATGAAAATACGAATTTAGGTGCTCGTTGTTTTCACAATGAAGCACTCATCCGCACAGGACAAATGGAACGGGGTTTTGCCCAAGGTAAAAAAATCTGGCTGACAAAAGTGAGTGTTCCCGAGGAATGTGATGGTCTATTCAACGCACTTCGTGGCTATAAGCAACTATCTAAAGAAGATTACTGGCAGCGTATGGCATTACTAATGGCAAGTAACAAAGCATCTGCTGCAAGTCGTTTAGTTCGTGACCTGAGTGATGTTGATCAGAAGCTATTTGATAACTGGAAACTGCTTCATAACAAGCCAGAGAAGTATTTGCCTCGTTACTTGAAACGTAACTTTACTAAAGTTGATACACCACATTCACGGAAAATAATTATTCATGGTATCAAACGCTTTGCTAAGAAAAAGAAAATTGAAGCTGAACGCTTGTGGCGACAAATTAAACCACTTTATGACTTTACCAAGGAAGAAATTGGTGATGTTGAAAGCGATATTTATACCCGCATAGCTAAAGATCATAATGTCAAAGCTCTTCCTTATTTAGGACGTATCCCTGCTCAAGTTCGGAGTAAAAATGCTAGCCTATGGATGGCTAGAATTGCACTTCGTACACAGAATTGGCAAGCTGTTTTGAATGCGATTAACTCAATGGATGCGAAGACACAAAAGGATGGAGCTTGGGTGTATTGGAAGGCCAAAGCTCTGGAAAATCTAGGTGATAAAGCTCAAGCGAATCAACTGTTTGCAGATAATGCAAAAAATGCCACATTTTATGGTTTTCTCTCTGCTGACCATATTCAGCAGCCTTATGGTGTGCTAAACCAAGCAGTACCCGATCGTAGTGCAGATATACAAAAAGTAAAGGATATGCCCTCAATCCAGATGGCATTGGAGTTATACGCTGTTGCTAAGCCAAAGCTTGCAAGTAAAGAATGGCTAAATGCCATCCGCTTACTCAATAAACAAGAAAAACTAGCTGCCGCTGAACTTGCTTTGCAACATGGGCAAGCTTTTATTGCAATTGTTACGGTTTCAAAAACTAAGGATTGGAATGTGGTTGATTTACGTTTTCCATTACTTTATCGACAATTAGTTATACAAAATGCCACACAGCAACAGGTAGATCCTGCATGGGTTTATGGTGTTATTCGTCGTGAAAGCGCTTTCAAGGTTGATGCACTTTCCCGTGTCAAAGCTTTTGGCTTAATGCAACTGATGCCAAAGACTGCCAGAAATGTCAGTCAATTCCTTGGTTTAAAAGGACTAAATCAAGATGATTTTGTTAAACCAGAAACCAATATTCAGCTGGGTAGTAGCTACCTTTCTCAAATGCTTAATCGCTTCGATGGAAATTACCCAAAGGCCACCGCAGCCTATAATGCTGGACCAGGGCGTATTCCAGGCTGGACACCTGAGCAGCCAATGGATGCTGATAGCTGGACAGAAAGCATTCCTTTTGATGAAACCCGAAAATATGTTCGTGGTGTTATGGCTTACACTACAATTTATGACCACAAACTAAAAAATGGACAAGGGAAAAGATTGTCGCAACGCTTGTCAGCCATTATGCCAGTAGAAAAGGAAGTCGTAGTGCAGAATAAATAAGTACACAACATAAGCATTATTAGATAATCTATGCAGCGAGACATCGTGCTTTGTGCAAAAAATAATAATTTTGATGTTAAACCTAAATCCGAATTGAAATCACGGATTCAAGTTTGAAAATTAATACCTCTTGAGTCCTTTAATTCGGATAACAAGAGATAAGCAAGGGCTGCTTTATGATATTTAAAACAAGTAGAATAATAATACAGTTTATTTTTATTCTGGGTTTTATCGTTTTCTCTCATGTTTCGGCTGCGGAGAAATATGGGCCAACAAAACCATCCGACTCTTTATGGAAGATTGCAAAATCGCTCCCTACCAATGGTGCACACGTTAAAACCACGCAAATTGTTTATGCCATTTATAAAATGAATCCTGATGCATTTAACTCGGGCAATATGAATGAACTAAAAAAAGGGGTGTATTTAAAATTGCCACAAAATATGCAGGGCGTGGCACTTCTCTCTTATGAAAATGCAGAAAAAGAGTATAAAGCACACCTGCAACAGTTAGATTTATTGCAAGTTAGCGCAAAAGACCTAGCTAATGCTAAGTCACAGTATGCAAAATGGAAGCGAAGAGCCCGACGATTAGAGCGAAGAGTTCGTTCAAATGTAGAAATGACGGAAAGAGAAGCTCATAAGTTATCAGCACGCCTTAAATCAGCCTCAAGGAAAAAAGCAAAATGGAAAAGAGAAGTGAGGAAGCTTCGCCATTTATTAGCTAAAAAAGCAAAGTTAGATAAGATAATAGCTGCTGATTCGGAGCAAAATCATGTGCTTGAATCATCCTCTGATAAGCAGAAAAAAGCTTTATTAGAAGATACTAAAAAAGCTGATTTGCAGGAACAGGCAGATAGAAAGCAAACGGCTAATTCTGAGCATAAAATAGCTACAACACAAAGTAGGGTAAAGTTATCGCTATCCAAACCTGAAGTTGTTGTGCAAAAACAAGAGGATGTAATTCAAAAAGGTAATGAAAACACAGAGTTAAAATTACGATTAAATGAGTTAGAAAGCCAGTTAAATACTCTTCAAGAAATACAAAAAAAATCAGAGAAAAGTAGAGAAGAACAAATAACAGAATTAGAAAATAAGCTAAAAAAATCTGAAACGTACTTACAAACAAGGTTAAAAAAGCAAGCAGAAATGGAAGAGCGCCTTAGTGTATTAGAAGGCGAATTAGGTAGAAAAGAATTACTTATTCAAAAAATGCAAACGGCTCTAAGCACTGCAGCAGAAACGATGAAACAGCAGCAATTAGAGAATGACAAATTACAAGCAGCTTTAGCAAGGTTGGGAGTTGAAAAGAGTACATCAAATAAGGGTAAGCGCCTAGAGTTAACAGAAGCAGCAACGCCACAGGATGCTATTTTTAAGGCAACCTATCAAGCCGAAAAGAAAGAAAAAAGTGAGCATCCTGAGTCTGATACAAAGCAGGCTACAATGAGAGTACAAAAAGCTGAAAAGATATCACAACTTCAAATTAAACCTAACACATCGCAAACCACTTCCCCTATAAAAGCACAAAAAGAAGCTATCCAAATGGAAGGTATGGAAACGGAAGGGGTAGATAGACAGAGTTCTATTAAATTACTGTTTATTATATCAATACTATTTCTCCTGAGCTTATTGGCGTTTTTTCATTTGAAACGGCTTTATCGGCAGCGAAAATATAGGAAACGAATGGAGGTGCTTGAATTAAAACTCAAGCCCATAAATAGCAGCAGAAAGCCAGTAGATAACCCTTTTCAGAAAACAAAGGAAACATCAGAAAAAGTGATGCTAGAAGGAGTGTGATTTAGTCTACTTGTTTCAGTATTCCCTGAAATTTATTGAGTTGATGCAATATTTGTATCCGGCGAATAAGTAGCATCCAAAGAGAATAAATATTCGTAATCATAATTACTATTATAAGGGAGGATATTATGGATATTTTACGAGGACTTATCGCGGGTTTTATCGGAACTGTGGTACTTTCGCTGCTCATGATAATGAAAGCCAAAATGGGTTTTATGCCAGAGTTAGACGTTATCGCCATGTTAGCAAGCAAAATGGGAGGTTCTGCCGTAATGGGTTGGCTAGCTCACTTTATGATTGGTACAGTGGGGTACGGACTTGCTTTTTCTTTGATTAATCCATTATTGCCTTCAAATAGCTTTGTGGTAAAAGGCATTATATTAGGTGTTATTGGCTGGTTGGCTATGATGCTCGTTGTTATGACCATGATGGGAGCAGGTGTATTTGCTATGAATATGGGAATGATGGCTGCCGTTATGACATTGATATTGCACATTATATTTGGTGCGGTGTTGGGTTTTGTTTATAGTCGATAAATGATTTTTCGTTTAGCCAAGGGAGATATTGCCTTGGCTAAATGGTATTTTCTTATTGAGTGTTTCTATCGTTATTTCTGTATTTCAGGATCAATACGGTATGCAGCATGACAAGCAATACAATTTTGCATAAGTATTCCAAGTGATTCCATAACCTGAGATTTATCACCAAGGCTAGATGCATCCATTGCTAACTGATCAAATGCCTTATGAGTCCCCATGCCTAGTTTTTTAAATGCGAGGGGAAGCTTTTTCATTAAAGAGGCTGGTACGCCTTTTTGAGCTGCAAAACCAACTGCTTTTGCATGTTTTTCAACTGCGCCCATATCGTCCTTATTGCTTGCTGTAATAATACCTTGTACGGCCTCAAGAAAGGCTCGCATTTCGCTTAATACAAGGTCGCGTTCTCCTTCTGGTAGCATAATTGCCTGCCGTCCATCGCTTGCTGCAACAGTTTCGCCTTTTATAACAAAGGTATAAGTTAATGCTCCTACAGTAAGAAGCAGTAGCAATGAAAGTATCCAACATAATTTACACATAATATTTCCTTAAATAATTTTGTGGTTTGTAGGCTTAGTTTTCTAGATAGGTTCTTTTGGGACGTAAATTAATGATGCTCTGATAAAACGCCAAAGCTCGTTGGCCTCGGCTTCAAGGTCAAAGTTAAAGTCAAAAATAGACCACCGTATAATAGAGCCTTGTATTAAGGCTGCAACAAATACTGCGGCTTTATCAGCGTCAATATCTTTACGAAAGTCTCCCGATTCAGCACCTTGCTGTATTAATGTGGCGACTTGCTTGGTGTAACGCTGCATAATTTGTTGTACGGATTTTTTTAATACTGGGGATTCTAAATGTAAACGATCTGAAAAGAGTAAACGTGGAATACCCTTGTTTTTGCTGATGAAATGCAGTTGTTTTGTTAATAGTTTCTGTAGTTGTTTGTCGGCAGCTAATTTATTGTTAAAGCAATCTGATAAAGTTTCAAATAAGCTGTTGGCCAGCCATTCAATGGCGTCGGCAAAAATATCATCTCGGGTTTTAAAATGCCGAAAGATAGTAGCTTGTGAAACGCCAATATGGTCAGCGATTGCTTGTGTGGTTACTTTTTTTACGCCTAACTCTGCTGATAAATCCAGAGTACTTTGTATAATTTCTAATTTACGCTCTTTGTGTGGTTTTCGCATTTTGATTTTAGTTAACAGAGACTGTGAAAGTATTTTATATACAAGAAAGGTCACCTTTACATTTTCTAAAGTAAGTGAGTAATTACTTAATGATTTTATGAGTTGTTGTGAAACTTGTCAATGGAGTCATTGTGCTGAAGTCGTGTAAACTGTTATGCCTTTGTAGCATACGTTAGAGTAACTCTATGGAATTTAAAATAATAAATAAAAATACGCCCTATAAGGGCTTTTTTAAGATTGAGCAATATGAATTTCAACATGAGCTTTATCGTGGTGGTTATTCGGGAATTATAAAACGGGAAATTTTTGAGCGGGGTAATGCGGTCGCTGTGCTGATTCATGATCCTGTTGCCGATACATTATTGCTGGTCGAGCAGTTTCGCACTGGTGCAGCGTTACGCAATAAACAAGATGCATGGATGCTGGAGATTGTTGCGGGTATTGTTGAAGTGGGGGAAAGTAATGAGGATGTTGCTCGGCGGGAGGCTATTGAGGAGGCGGGCTGTGAAATCAAAGAGCTTGAATTTATGCTGGAATACTATCCTAGTGCGGGTGGTTCAACAGAGTTGCTAAGTTTGTATTATGCACCTTTGGACTTATCGCAAGTGCAAGAGGGAATTTTTGGTTTAGAAAGTGAAAATGAAGATATAAAGGTTTCAATTATGCCTCGCAATACCGTAATGCAATGGTTAAAAGAGGGGAAGATTAAATCATCTTTAGCAATTATTTCTTTGCAGTGGTTGGCATTAAGATTGGCTTAGTTTTTGCTTAGGGGAGCAAGCTCATATATAAATCCACTTATGGCTAAGTATATGCCGTAAGTGGATTTGTTGCTTAAAGATTATCAGATGCAAAATCAGCTAAGCGTGATCTTTCTCCACGTTGTAGCGTGATGTGCCCACTGAATTCCCACTTTTTGAAGCGCTCTACTACATAAGTTAAGCCTGATGAGTTTTCTGTGAGGTAAGGTGTATCAATCTGTGCAACATTGCCAAGGCAAATGACTTTTGTACCAGGTCCTGCACGGGTGATCAGTGTTTTCATTTGTTTAGGTGTTAGGTTTTGAGCTTCGTCTACAATGATATAGCGATTGAGGAAGGTACGGCCTCGCATAAAATTTAATGAACGAATTTTTATTTTGCTCATCAAGAATTCATCGGTAGCATTGCGTCCCCAATCTCCACCACTGCTGGGCTGAGTGAGGACTTCAAGGTTATCCATCAATGCTCCCATCCACGGTGCCATTTTCTCTTCTTCTGTACCGGGTAAGAAACCAATATCATCAGCAACAGGGACGGTAACTCGTGTCATAATGATTTCTTTGTAAAGTTGTTCATCCAATACTTGCGATAAGCCTGCAGCTAATGTAAGCAATGTCTTGCCTGTTCCAGCGGCTCCCATTAGAGTGACAAAATCAACTTTGGGATCGGTTAATAAGTTAAGGGCGAAATTTTGTTCGAGATTTAAAGCTCGAATTCCCCAAACTGCATGACGTTTTTGTGTGAAGTCTTGTACGGTTTCGATAACCGCATGGTCATCGTGAACTTCACGCACGATAGATTGAAAAGCTTGTTCACCTGTCAGGAAAATAAATTCCCCTGAGTTCCAATTTTTAATTAATGGACCGGTTAAGTTATAGAATGAGTGCCCATCTTCTTGCCATGCTTCCATGTTTTTACTATGTGTTTCCCAAAAGTCTTTGGGTAGATGGTGAAAACCAGAGGGTAGCAGGTCTGCATCTTCCAATACTTGATCATTAAAGTAATCTTCAACTGATATTTGAGCAACATTGGCTTTTATGCGTAGATTGATGTCTTTGGATACTAGTGTAACAAGGCGTGCAGGGTACTTTTTTTGTAAAGCGAGTGCGACGGCAAGAATGTTGTTATCTGCTTTGTCACAAGATAGGTTTTGTGGAATTTCTTCGTTGAGTGTTTCTGTTTGAAAATATAAACGCCCCAGTAGTGGTGGATTCTCACTGTTGAACATGGGGTGGCAAATTAGCGGGATGCCTTCTTCGATACCGTTATCGTATGCGGTTACAAGGTCATCTATATATCGGCTTACTTGGCGGACGTTTCGAGCAACTTCTGAAAGTCCTTTTTTTCCGTTATCGAGCTCTTCTAGAACGATCATGGGGATAAAAATATCATGTTCCTGAAAATGGAACATGGCCATGGGGTCGTGCATGAGTACATTAGTATCCAGCACGAACAAACGATTGTTGTTGTTTGTCATTACGTAGTTGTTTACCTCGGTTGTGGATAAGTACAGGGCATATTGCCCATTCTATAGCTGCATTACACGTTGGTTTGATACGTAAGTTTTATAGAAAAGCTTATAGGCTTTTTACTGCCTGAAGTACTTCATCAACATGTCCCTTAACTTTTACATTACGCCATTCATGGGTGAGTACACCCTGTTTATTAATAAGAAATGTGCTGCGAACAATTCCCATATATTCACGTCCATAGAGTTTTTTGAGTTTAATCACATCAAAGTGTTTGCATATGGTTTCATCTTCATCAGAGATGAGTTCAAAAGGAAATTCTTGTTTGGCTTTGAAATTTTCATGTTTTCTCATGCTGTCACGTGATACGCCAAAAATTTCGGTATCAAGTGCTTGAAATTCGGCATATAGGTCACGAAAATTCTGCCCTTCTGTTGTGCAGCCTGGCGTGCTGTCTTTAGGGTAAAAATAGATGATAATGTTTTTTTTGCCTACATAGTCAGACAAGCGGAAAGTTGTTTCAGACGTAGCAGAGCCAGAAAAGTCGGGAACGGGGTTATTAAGCGATATAGTCATAGGTTTGTACACTTTGTGTTTTAAGTTTGAATACAGAAACACTCGTAAGGTTCATTATGTTGCAATAAAAATATTTTGTTATAAGCGTTTCGTTTGTTCTGATTGTAATGCAGTTGGTCTGGGTGTGTCCAAATTGCTTGTTTTTAGTAATCGGCATAAGTAGACTGCATGTGAAATTTATTTTCGGAAAGGGGTAATTCCCAATTCTTGGTATCTGGAGAGATAAATGTTTCACGGTAGTATGGTGGCTTTAATTACACCAATGACAGAAAATGGAGATATTGACGAGGCGGCCCTAGAGGCTTTGGTTGCTTTTCATCTTGAGAATGGAACAGATGCAATTGTTGCAATGGGGACTACCGGCGAGTCTGCAACATTAACGCATAAAGAGCACCGCCATGTCGTGAAACAGGTGATAAAATTAGTGGCTGGAAAGATTCCCGTGATTGCAGGAACTGGATCAAATAGTACGCATGAAGCTCTAGAATTAACAAAAAGTGCAAAAGAAGATGGTGCTGATGCCTGTCTTTTGGTAACTCCGTACTATAATAAACCCACACAAGAAGGTCTTTATCTGCATTATAAGAAAATTGCAGAGCAAGTTTCAGTGCCGCAAATACTCTACAATGTACCAGGAAGAACGGCTTGCGATATATTGCCAGAAACGGTTGAGCGTCTAGCGGCCATGGAAAATATTGTGGCAATTAAAGAGGCCACAGGTGACCTGCAACGAGCTAAAGATATTATGAATCGCTGTGGTGATAGTTTGGATGTTATTAGTGGTGACGATGGAACTGCAATGGAGCTCATGTTAATGGGTGGAAAAGGCGATATCTCTGTAACAGCAAATGTTGCCCCTGCGGCAATGCATGAAATGTGTAAGTTGGCAATTGCGGGAGATCGTTCAGGCGCAGAAGCGATTAATGTGAAGCTGGAAAAATTACACAGTGCTCTGTTCTTAGAAGCAAATCCCATTCCAGTAAAGTGGGCGATGCATAAGATGGGCTATGGTAGTGAAGGAATACGCCTACCACTAACGCCATTTGCAAATAGGTGTCGCGACGAGCTACTTACAGCAATGGAATATGCGGACGTTAATATAATAGAGTAAGCTTTTGAGAGTGCTTTGAATAATTAAAAAATATCCCAACAGATTAGTTTATTCATCAGCACCTTAAAAGGATAATATTAGTTAAATAAATTAGGTTTACTATGAAAAAAATTACCCAATATAAGCCCCTTAGTATCGTGACTTTTACAAGTACAGCATTACTGTTGGCAAGTTGTTCTGGTTTTAGTTCTTCATTGAAATTGCCAGATCATAAGATTGATTATAAAAATAGTAAATCGGTCAAATCATTGGAAGTTCCGCCTGATCTAACAACGCCTGAGTTTGACTCAACCTATACTGTTAATTCAAATGGCTCAGTAAGTGCCGTTGCCTATGGTCGTAATCAGGGAGCAACATCCTCTGGAGTGAGAGTATTGCCAAGTGTCCAAGGTATACAACTGAAACGTGCAGGTAATGTGACTTGGTTAGAAGTTCAGGCGTCTGCTGATTCTTTGTGGCCTAAGCTAACGGCATTCTGGACATCATTAGGTATTGCATTAAAGAGTAACGAGCCTCGTGTTGGTGTTATGGAAACAGAGTGGGCAGAAAATCGTGCGGGATTGCCAATGGACTGGATAAGGAAGGCTTTGGGTAAAGTATTTCAGGATACTTACGATGCGGGGACGCGGGATAAATTTAAGCTACGGGTAGAGCGTCCATCGGCTAATGTGACGAATGTATTTATTTCACATCGCCGTGCTGAAGAGATGTTGTTGGATGCAGGAGGTGTTAAATGGGAAGTAAAAGGATCTGACTCAGGCTTAGAAGCTGAAATTCTAAATCGTTTAAGCATATTCCTGCAAGGTGGTGGAAAAGGAGTTGTCAAAGGTGGGGTATCACAAGCACCTTCTCAGGTAACATGGTCAACCTTGCAAGGTGTTCCCGTGTTAAATGTTGCTGAAAGTCGAAAAAGTACGTGGCTGAAGGTTGGTGTCATGCTGGAGCGTATCGGTATGTCGATAGAAGGACAGGATAGAGCCGATGGTGTCTTCAAGGTAGTTTATCGTGGTGGAGAGAGCTATAAAGAGAAGCGTGGTTGGTTCTCAAGAATTTTCAAAGGAAATAAGAAAACTGTTAATGTTGGAGAGGAGTACCAACTTCATTTGTCTGATACCGGTTCGCATACAATGATAGTTGTTACTGATGAAGAAGGTCAGCCAGTAAGTCAGAAAGTTGCTCGCGGTATATTAAGTAAGCTAAAGGCTGAGTTCGAAAGATAATGCTTGTATATTGTTAGTTTACTACTCTAAAAAGCCCTTAAATTAAGGGCTTTTTTATGCCTAGGAGGAAAGAAATGTTTGGTGAAGGTCTTTTCCGCCTTTATTAAGGTAAAATATTTATCTGAGAATTATGTTGGCTAAGTTGTTGTTATTATTTGTGGTGTAAAAAATATTATACTTTTTATTAAAAATAATGAATAAACGTGTTGACGCTTAGGAATGGGTGTATATAATGCACGCCTCTTCACAAGAAACACGTCGAACGGCGACTTTCTTAAAGAGGAAAAGATTAAGATTTTTATTGCAAAGCTAAGTTAGGTTGTATTAAAATGATAGGTCTACCTCATCTAAAAGATGAGGCGAAAATTAACAACCGAAGTAGATAATTTG
>JALVRY010000159.1 GCA_027024625.1 Thiotrichaceae bacterium | reverse complement strand
ATATTCTTCTTGGTGGATTTCTCTTGGGGTTGATGTATAACAATAGTAGATAGAAAAAAGATAAGCCGAAGGCTTATAACGTGAATAACCACGTAAAATACGTGGACAATGGATAATGTGAAAGAGAACCCTGAAAGGGGTTTAATGTTATACTAAGTTTAATACCAAAGTATGGGTTATGTTAATACAATCATCCTTCGACTACGCTCAGGATGACAGATGACTAGGCTCAGGATGACATAACTATTTACAGCGTATGAACAATTTTCATCATTTTGCTCTTCTTTTTACTTACAGCCCTTCCGATGAGCACATTATCTGATATTTGTTGCAAATCAGCCGGCCAGAGTACTAACTCTTTATCTCTTAAATCAAATAGCTTGTCTTTAGTAACATTACCATCACTATCTATTTTGCAGATAGTAAAAAACCCGCCATGTCCGTC
Organism: Thiotrichaceae bacterium; assembly: GCA_027024625.1. Lineage (GTDB taxonomy): Bacteria > Pseudomonadota > Gammaproteobacteria > Thiotrichales > Thiotrichaceae > S015-18. The sequence continues at coordinate 1,434 of JALVRY010000159.1, read as the reverse complement.
GGCATGTACAGCAGGTATCTTATCAACCGGTAAATGCAGATTTTTAATATTATCCAAATAAATAAAATAGTTGTTTCCTTTGTGTGCAAAATACTTAAACGACATTCCACCACGGCCACGTGAGCCAACCTGCCTTTTGGGTATTTTTTCAATCCACTCTATTTTTTTATCCTTGCCAACCTTCATAGCATATATATCATCATAATAATACTTGTAATGATAAGTTGTATTTCCCTTTGAATCAGTAATGGTATAAGTCTCTTCATGATATTGTTCTCCGACAAAGACGATACTTCCGTCATCATTTATTTCTACATTCCTGATTTCAAGCGATGGAACTTCAGCACTTGATGATTTTTCTTTCCTGTCAGTTTTTTTTCTGACTGATTTCTTTTCATATTGTTTTATCATCTCTGCAGGAATCTCAAAATATGAGCTTAACGCATCCGTAACAGTATCATTATCAATTGTTATTATAAAAGCACCATCGGTATTATTAGAAGAAAAAGCGGATTTGTTATTTGATTTATAATTTCTCCTGTAGAACCCTACACAAATCATTTCTCCCTCAAAGTTCTCTGAAAACCTCATATTGTTGATAAATTTGTCCGCAAGCTCAATCCTGATCTTTTTGGGCTCTTCATAATCTTTTCCAAACTTCAGTACTTCAAAATAATAGTTTGGGTTGTCCCCGCTTTTCTCTTTTCTGTGTCCTTTGTAAACTATACTTAACAGATACGCATTCCCCTCTGAATCAACCAGATAATCCACATTGTCCATCATTTCTTCGGTATGTGGCATCCGGTATTCGTCGCCCCAAAGTTTATTCAGATCTTTATCAAACACATAAAAACCAATTATATCCTTATGTTTTGCATCATTTTTAACTTTGGTATATTTTCTATAGGTCACAAGAAGAAAGGATGAATCAATTGAAAACCTGAAGTTATACTTATCTGCCGTGCTGAATTTATAGAACCCGGTAGCAATTAACCTGCCGGCAATTTTATTTGCCCTGATAAGTCGCTTCGGGTCGTTTGCCAGTGCACCACTTGAAATATCAATTTTATCAGCAAAAAGATTCTCCTTTTGTTTAGCCTTGTCCCAGGTTGAATAAAACATATAATAACTACCATTAAAAAAAGTAAACAAATCTGTTACAAAGTGCCCCGACATCTCTGACAAGTCTATGTCATATGATTTTGTTGGTGAAAGGCTTTCAACATCAAACCTTTGAATTAACACGTTTTTTGTTCCCCTGGTACTGATTTGAATAATGCCTTCTTTCAAATTACCCAGATACCCGTAGTCATCATATTTTTTTGGTAGTTCGTAAGGCTTGCCCCAAACTACATTAAATTCACCGGCTGGGCCAGGGGCAATCTGGGTAAATGATTGTACTGAAAATAATAATGCAAGTGCTAAAAGTAAATT
>JALVRY010000158.1 GCA_027024625.1 Thiotrichaceae bacterium | reverse complement strand
CAACGTGAACTGATTCGCCTGTTTTAATGGATTTGTATATGGATTTCATGACATTCTTTACATCATTAGGGTGCATATAGTCAAATACAGATTTGCCTAATAGCTCCTCTTTTTCATACCCTATGCTACGCTTACAGGATGGGGTAATATATTCCAATATCCCATATCTATCAGCTTGTATAATAATGTCACTAATATTGTCTGTCAGGCGGCGTAGCTGTTGTTCGTTTGCGGCTAGGGCTTCTTGGGCTTTCTTTTGTTGTAGCACAGAGCCAAGCTGGGCGGCAACGGCCGTTACCACTTCTATTAAACGCTCGTTTTTTACAAATGGTTTATCCATGTAAAACATCAGCACTGCCAACAATTCATCCCCAGCCATTACCGGCACACCCAAAGCAGATATAAGTCCCGATTTATGCGCTGCTTTAGCTCGCTGGCACGTCGTTTTGGAATGCGTAATATCTTTATGCCACTCTGGCTGCTGTGATGCCCAAACCCGACCAGGGCGACCTTCACCCATTGCAAAGGTAAACGTTTGGCTCATTTGGTTAAACTCATCTAATGCCGCATTTCCCTGTTGTCGACAGTAATTGGCACCACTGTTGATCAAAAATGTTTTCTCGCTATTAGGAATCCATGCGTCACCAAAGGTCCAGCCTGTCTGCTCACCTGTCAGCGTAATGGCAGCTTGTAACACAGCTTGAACAGTAGGCGCATTGTTTATTGCATTAGAAAGAGACAATAATAGATTCACTTCGCTTTCTGCTCGTTTGCGCTCGCTGATATTGCGGGAAACACCAATAATGCCAACTGGATCACCCGCTTGGTTAAGTAAAAAAGACATATTAATTTCCATGGAGATAAGGGTGCCGTCTTTACGATAACTCTCAACTTCCAATGTGCGTGTCTTAAACTGCAATTCTTCTGCTGGAACGCTCTTGGCATCTTGCATTGCCTTAGCAAAAAAACGCAATGCTTTTTCTAAAGAGGATGGCGGCAACATTTGTTCTAAGGTAAGAGCCATTGCTTCTTTCACGCTATATCCTCGGTGGCGTTTAACCGAGGGGCTGATATAGGTGTAGTTGAAGTTCAAATCCATTGTCCAAATGGTATCGGTTGAATTGTCGACAAGAAGTCGATACCGCTTTTCACCTTCACGAATGGTAGCTTCGGCTTGTTTACGGTCGGTGATGTCGGTGAAGGTAATAAGACGGCCGTTTACATCACCCCGATCATCTCCCATTATTGAAACGTTACAATCAAAATAATGAACATCTCCATTGATCTGTAATTCAATTTCCTGATAAGCATGGGCGGCCACATTGCAAACAGGCGCTAATTCTGGTCGGAGTTGTTCCAGAGTAGTAGCCTCTTGGCCTACAAAGCCTAAACCTGTATGAGGTATACCTAAAATTGTGCGCGCAGCTGGATTTATCTCTACAATTCGATTTTGTTCATTTATAATAATCACGCCAATATTAAAATTGTTCATAATCATCATGCGTGCAACTGGCGCGATGTCAAATAAGCGATACGTTAATGTAAATAAAGCTAAAATGATGATGCTAAAGGTTGCAAGCAGAGGGGCTGCATCAACATGTGTAAAGGGAGAAACGCCACTAAGTCTTAAAGCAACAGCAGAGATCGGCAATAGTAAGGCTATCAATAGAATGATGTTTTGCTGACGATATATTTTAGAATGGCGACCGTGAGAACCAACTAAAGCAATAATGCCTACTAATTGCAATCCTGTTGCATACACTGTTTGTATAGCAAACCAGCCGCCATAAGAAATATCCAAAACTGGAAATAGAAAATTATGGTTTAGTGTAACGCTGCTCCACATTAAACGGTGCCATTCATTGGTGAAGATTAAGAAAATAGTAACA
>JALVRY010000157.1 GCA_027024625.1 Thiotrichaceae bacterium | reverse complement strand
GTTACGTGCTTGTTTAGCTGAACCACCCGCAGAGTCGCCCTCCACGAGAAATATTTCAGTTTGCGACGGGTCTTGTGATGAGCAATCCGCAAGTTTTCCCGGCAGTGCTGGCCCCGATGCGACTTTTTTACGAACGACTTTTTTACTTGCTCGTTGACGTTTTTGAGCATTACTGATAACGAATTGAGCTAGCTGATCGCCAATATCTGCGTTCTGATTCAGATATAGACTAAAAGCGTCTTTAATTGTATTAGAAACAAATTTTGCAGCCTGCCTTGATGATAATCTTTCTTTTGTTTGACCAGCAAATTGTGGATCTAGCATCTTAAATGAGAGCACGAAGCTGATGCGATCCCATACATCATCGGGAGATAATTTAATACCACGAGGTAATAGGCTACGGAATTCACAAAATTCACGTAGTGCATCAGTTAAGCCCGTTCGTAAGCCATTAACATGAGTGCCGCCCAAGGCTGTTGGTATTAGGTTTACGTAGCTTTCCATAATGCATTCGCCACCTTCTGGTAGCCAAAGCAATGCCCATTCGACAGCATCATCTTCAGATTGAAGTTCTCCCATAAAAGGTTTATTGGGCAAAGTCTCATAACCATCGATAGCTTCAAGTAAATAGTCACGTAAACCTGCTTCATATTGCCATTCTGTAACATCCTCACTGGCTTCATCAGTAAAAGTGATGTGCAAACCTGGGCACAAAACTGCTTTGGCACGTAATACATGTTTAAGTCGAGGTATAGAGAAGCGGATCGAATCAAAGTATTGACTATCTGGCCAGAAACGTAAGGTAGTCCCCGTATTTTTTTTACCAACCTTTGATATGATTTCCAGTTCAGATGCCTTATTACCATCAGCGAATGCCATTTTGTATTCTTTTCCATCACGTTTAACTTTGACTTCTAAACGCTTGGATAAAGCATTTACAACTGAAATACCTACACCATGCAAACCTCCAGAGTATTTATAATTCTTATTTGAAAATTTCCCTCCTGAATGTAGAGTGCTTAAAATAACCTCAACACCTGGAATACCCTTTTCAGGATGTATATCAATGGGCATACCACGACCATTATCACTGACGGATAGAGAGCCGTCGGCATGTAAGGTGACATTAATTTTATCGGCAAAGTCAGCCATGGCTTCATCGACGCTATTATCGATGACTTCTTGTGCCATGTGGTTAGGGCGAGTGGTATCTGTGTACATTCCTGGACGTTTACGAACAGGATCCAAACCGCTAAGGACTTCAATGGCTGAGGCGTTATAATCGTTATTACTCATTTCTTAAATTATTATCGTTATTTAGATGAAGGAAACATAGCTTGTCTTTTAATGCTCGTAAAGTTTTTACTTTCTGCTTTAGTAAATTCTGAGTCAGTCCCTTCTTTTCTCTTGAGTTGTTTTATAGAAAAGTATGGTAAAAATGACTTTTCGTCTGTTGCTTTTTTATAAAAGCTGTCAATTTTCAAACATCAAAGGGTATTATTTATCCAATAAGCTACAATTATGTATATGTAAATGTGTTTTTTTGTTAAGCTAGCGTTCATAACTTAAGGTTGTTGATTTTAATTAGAGAATATTTCATATATAGGTTTCTTCATGGTGTTTACAGATATAGCCCGACTTACCTCGCTCGCCGTATTGACAGGTGGCTTTCTATTATTTTCAAGTGTAAATGCAGATGAGGCTGCACCTAATTTGCCTATCAGCGCAGATAGCATTTATTCCATTTCTATAAAACCCAACAACCTTGATGGTGCAACGAGCTATAAACTGAGAATATTTGATAGCTCCACAGAAAGTCGAGTGGTGGCAAGTGCAGTTCGTCCAATGGATGGTTCTGTCGTGGATGTTGAAATCTATGATATTGATGAAGAT
>JALVRY010000156.1 GCA_027024625.1 Thiotrichaceae bacterium | reverse complement strand
CAATGACAGGTTATCGTCGTAATAATGCAGAGCATGAGATTGAAATCGTCGGTGCCAGGTTGCGTAAGATGATGCCCTGGATAGCGGCGAATAAGCTAGTAGATACAGACAAAAACTAAATAATAACTTAGCTCACCGCTAGCCTTAGCCAGCTCTTTGTTAGAAAAAGATCACTTGCACTTGTAAACTCACTTTTTCTGCCTTGATCTGACTTAGGCTAGCGGCAATCTAGCAACAGCCTGCCAGGGTGATTAGCTGTTGATAAGCGTTATCAAGGTAAGGGTTTTACTGATGCTTTGATTGCTCACGCATTTACAAATCCAAAGTGGCTGCTGAAAAAATAGGTATTTTAGGTATTATTGTTGATGCCAAGGATGTTAAAGCCAGTTCATTTTATGAAGACTTTGGTTTTACGTGCTACAAAGAACCGCTTAGTTTTACCCATAAGTGCCACGGGTTTTTAGGAGGATCTTTGATAAAATAATCATTATGAAAGTGGTTAAAAAATATTACGGGGTCTATGATCTCAGTGGTGATTTGGTCTTTGTGGGTCGTACCCAGCTTGAGGTGGGTAATTATTTGGAAGTCAATGATGCTACGGTTTTTCGAACCTTGCGAGCAGGCAGGCGAAATGTGGCTAATCATATCGTGATTAAATACGATACCGAGAAAGAGCTTAAAAAAAAGATCAAGGTAGAAAAAACCTATCCCAAGTTTAGAGACCCGAAAGACACACGTTTTAAACGCATGTATTTGGCGTATGATCTGAATGCAGAACTTGATTTTGAACGTCCCTTATTCATGAATGAAATGTGTGAGAAGCTGGGTGTTCATAAAGACACTGTTTTAGATGCTGTAGTAAAAAATCATTTAGCGAATAAACATATTATTCGTGTGGCACGTTCGCAAACCCGTTTCCCTAAAAAGCTCTCGCCACATTGCAAGGAATTCAAGGTATTTAAATATAATCGTAAAGGTGAATTAGTTGCATGGTATACCACCATGTCAGTTGCCTCCCGGTTAACAGGGATTAAGTATGACATTATCCGCAACTGTATTGTGAAGCATGTATCAACCCATGAAAAATATTACTTTACTGACCACATTCCTCTGGTGGGTTATAAAAAAATAACAGTAAAATTTAAAGCCAGAAAAAAACCTGTTGTCGTATATGTTAGCCAGGCAGGTAAAAGAGAAAAAATGTCATTAAGTAAAGCATGTACTTATATTGGCACGACCTACACAACCTTAAAGCAAAAAATCAGTCAAGAGCCCAGGCTATTGTATAAAGGTTATCTGATAGAACTGGTGTCAGCTTAAAACTCTAGAGAAATATTCCGGTGTTTTGACAAACACGCTGCAACCTCCTTTGCCTGTTCGTCTGTTAAACGCTTTTGTGAGCGTAGCCCGAGGCTTGTGCTTATACTTGTTTGGTAGTTTTGTAATTCTTTCAGTAATTCTGCATTGGCTTTTTCTCGCCAATGAATATCTGCAGCATAAGCATTCAGTGCTTCTGTATGGTAAGCCAGTGCTTTTTCCCTGGCTTCGTCGCTATGATCGTTTTTAAGTGTGCGTCTTGCTTTTGCCAGACGACCCTTAATTTTTTCAGTCCCTTCCAGATCACTTAGTTTATTTTCAAGTGCTTTTATTGTTGTGATGGCTTTTGCTGTTTTATTTTCATTGATGACTTCTTTCAGCTTGTTTAATTCTGTCTCAAACAGGCTCAGTTTTTTATTATCACTAATCGTTTTTATCAGTCTGTTAAGTGCCTCGTAAGAGGAGTCAGCACTATTGTAGTATTTTCGACGTGCTTTTTTAAGTGTGCTGCTGAGGTCTTTATAGACTTTTTTCTTTTCTTCCCAATCCTCTGGGATACTGGACTGGAGGGTTTCTT
>JALVRY010000155.1:2101-6019 GCA_027024625.1 Thiotrichaceae bacterium | reverse complement strand
CAAACGAAAGTATCGTCCAGAGCTTGAGCAGAGCAACTATGCTTATTCGTATAAAAAGCATCAAAGCCAACAAGATCACCCGGCAAGTGAAAACCTAAAATCTGTTCTTCACCCGAAGCATTGGAAATAAATGTCTTAATACTGCCTGACTTAATCGCATACAATCCAGCCTGCTTGCTACTATTGGTATAAAGATATTCCTTCTTTTTAACCTTTTTCAATTTACTAATCGAGTTCTCAAGCAGAGTCATCTCCTCAGAAGATAAGCCTCTTGGTAAGCAAAATTTACTCAAACTACAGTTATTACAAGAAACTGGAGCACTATTTGTCATAGATTTTATCGAATTGATTTGCATATGAAATTTCATTTTTATAGTTAAGCTATGAGCCTAGTGTATTTGTAAAGAAACCGCAACGGTAGGCTGACATATGCTGACTTAATTTTTCAAGCTTCAAGAAATTACAGTTAAACATAAATAAATTTTATCCGGTTAAAGATAGATTCATAACCCTCTCTCTACAATACAGTCATTGAATCAGGAATTAGCCATAGAATGTTTTACAAAATGTGCTAACCGATCTGATAGGAATAACTATAAGAGTCGTCATTAGCGATCAATTTTTCTTGAACATTCAACGGGTCTCTCTGACCCGTTTTCTTTTTTTAGCCCAAAATTAAGTACTTAAACTGATAAATTAGCATATTGCACATTGCAATTCTCTGTAGTTAGCTGATAATTCATGCAGGATATATCAATAGGCAACACACATGACAGAAGAAAAAACCTCCTCACGTAGAGGCATTTATTTATTGCCAAACTTATTAACCACAGGAGCCATGTTCTGTGGATTTTACGCTATCGTTGCAGGAATGAATGATAAGTTTGAGCTTGCCGCCATTGCTGTTTTTATCGCAATGGTTTTAGATGGATTAGATGGTCGCGTTGCCAGAATGACCAATACACAAAGTGAATTTGGCGCAGAATATGACAGCCTTTCTGACCTCATCTCATTTGGTTTAGCCCCCGCATTAGTGATGTACCAATGGGCATTGGTACACTTACGTGACATGGGAGTCGCATGGGGAAAGGCCGGTTGGTTAGCTGCTTTTATCTATGTCGCCTGTGCCGCCTTGCGTTTAGCACGTTTTAATACACAGATTGGCAAAGTGGACAAACGCTACTTTATCGGCTTACCTAGCCCCGCCGCCGCCGCTATTGTTGTTGGAATGGTATGGGTATTTAATGATCTTCAAGTTCAAGGTCGATCCTTACAAATTCCCGCCCTATTCATGACTCTTTTCGCTGGGCTACTTATGGTAAGTAATATTAGTTACTATAGTTTCAAAGACTTAGATCTAAAAAACAAAGTACCCTTCCTCGCTGTTCTCGTTATTGTGCTTATCTTCGCACTAACAACTATCGACCCTCCCAAAGTTCTTTTTGCGGTATTTCTCACTTATGGAATTTCAGGACCACTTGTTTGGGCAATCCGTCGATATAAAAAATCACGTCGTAAACAAAAAGATACTTGATTTATCAAGCACACTTGATATAGATTTGATCTCACTTCAAGCTAATTAACAGCAAACACCGACAATGAAACAAGATAGCCAAACAACAACGACAAATATGAATGTATTGCATTCAGGCTATCGTGCATCTGACAATCTCCTCTTTAGCTTTAGCACTCTACTCCTACGATTACTGCCCGTTGGGCATTAACAATCTGTCTGGCGAGACCTAACGCATTTTTATTTATTTTCCCGTATAATTCCTGCTCCGAAGATGGGGCAAATAGTAGAGTAATTCATTATGTCTGATGATCGTTTAATCATTTTTGATACAACCTTACGCGATGGCGAACAAAGTCCTGGCGCTTCAATGAATCAGGAAGAGAAAGTACGCATTGCAAAAATGCTAGAACAAATGCGAGTCGATGTCATTGAAGCCGGCTTTCCCGTTGCCAGCCCTGGTGATTTTGAAGCGGTAAAAGCCATTGCTGAGACAGTACAAGACAGCACGGTATGCGGCTTGAGTAGAGCCTTAGATAAAGATATTGAAGCCGCAGCAGAAGCATTGAAACCTGCAAAATCATCACGTATCCACACCTTTATCGCAACATCCCCAATCCACATGAAAGACAAATTGCGGATGTCACCCGATCAGGTGCTTGAGCAAGCTATCTCTGCGGTAAAAAAAGCTCGCCAATACACGAATAACGTCGAATTTTCCCCTGAAGATGCAGGGCGTTCAGACTTCGACTTCCTATGTCGTGTTATTGAAGCAACCATTGATGCAGGTGCAACAACCATCAATATTCCAGATACCGTGGGCTACAACATCCCCTTCCAATTTGGTGATTTGATCAAACGCTTATTAGAAACGATCCCTAATTCAGATAAGGCAATATTTTCTGTGCACTGCCACAATGACTTAGGCTTAGCCGTCGGTAACTCCTTAGCTGCCGTTCTTAATGGAGCAAGACAAGTCGAATGCACAATCAATGGCTTAGGTGAGCGTGCGGGCAATGCATCATTGGAAGAAGTTGCAATGGCAGTACGCACACGTCGTGATGTATTCACTTGCGATACGAACTTAGATACCACATTGATCGTACCAACTTCAAAATTGGTCTCCAGCATCACAGGTTTTCCCATCCAGCCCAATAAAGCGATTGTTGGTTCTAATGCCTTTGCTCATGAATCTGGCATACATCAAGATGGCGTACTAAAATCACGAGAAACTTATGAGATTATGCGCGCACAAGATGTCGGCTGGACAGAAAATAAATTGATCATGGGTAAGCACTCTGGGCGAGCCGCTCTTAAAGACAGCCTTGAGAAATTAGGTATCAGCTTTGAAACAGAAGAGGAGTTAAGTGCAGCCTTCCGCCGTTTTAAAGAATTGGCGGATAAAAAACATGAAATCTTCGAAGAAGACTTATTAGTCATCGCCTCTGAAACAACGACAGATTCAGCCGATGAAAATTATCGCCTAATCTCATCCTTTGTTTGTTCAGAAACAGGCGAGGCTCCAGTCGCTAAAGTCGTCGTCAACGTAGAAGGCGAAGAACGAACGGGCGAGGCAAGCGGCGGAGGTCCTGTTGATGCGGTATATAAAGCAATTGCCTCCGTAATCCCAATGGAAACCTCATTAGAACTATACTCAGTCAATAATATTACCAGCGGCACCGACTCATTAGGTGAGGTTAGCGTTAGACTAGAAAGAGAAGGTCATGTGGTAAGTGGACAAGGAGCAGACACTGATATTGTATTAGCTTCAGCCAATGCTTATATCGATGCCCTAAACAAATTCACCTTAGACCTAAACCGTGAGCACCCACAGCATAGCGGTGTGTAATGTGTAAATAGTGTAATAAACACCTTTGATATGATCAAAGGTGTTTCCAACCAACAAGAGAAAGTTAGTGACTCCACAAACACGACTCAGCTACATGAAAGCAATGGGCATTCCCGTATGGGCTGCCCGTTCTTGCAGTATATATGAGGAATGTTTACCCATTGAACCCATCAGTGAACAAATTAAACACGAACATCCACATGCTCCATCTGCATCAAACTTAATCGATTCACTTTCTGGCCTTGCCTCTCAAGACACCGTTGAGCAAAAGCCGGCCTCCCCCCCCCAAAAAGCAAAATCACCACTTAGTCCTATTAAAACAAATGCAGAAAATCTAGCATGGGGTGATTTGCAATCAACCGTTCACAATTGCCAACACTGTGACATCCACCGATTCCGTTCACAGGCTATATTTGGCTCAGGAGACACATCCGCCGCATGGATGATAATCGGCGAAGCTCCCGATGTAGAAGAAGATGCACAAGGCAATCCGTTTTTAGGAAAATCAGGCGACTTGCTGGATAATATTCTCGCCGCAATTGACTTAAAACGAGAA
>JALVRY010000155.1:1468-2040 GCA_027024625.1 Thiotrichaceae bacterium | reverse complement strand
CTACTACGACAAGCCTCTGAAAAACGTAAAGTATGGGAAGACATCAAGCTAGCAAGGTCAGTTATCAACACATGAGCCACGGAGCCAAATTACGCCGAATGCTCAATGATGATATTGCAAGTATCATGGAAATTGAGCAAAGAGCTTATCCTCACCCTTGGACACAAGGCATATTTGAAGATTGTCTACGCGTTGGCTATGCCTGCTGGGTACTAGAGCGAGAAATCAACAATCAAAAAACTATTATCGGCTACATGGTGCTATCCATTGCCGTTGATGAAATGCATATATTAAACCTCTGTATCGACCCTAAAATCCAAGGTCAAGGCATTGGTCGAGCTTTGCTACTAGATGCTCAAAACTACGGCAAAAAAAATAATGCTGCGATGTGCTTTTTAGAAGTACGTCCATCCAATAAAGCCGCCGTAAACCTCTATTTATCCGAAGGCTTCAACGAAGTCGGCTTTCGTAAAAACTACTATCGAGACGACAACGGAAAACGTGAGGATGCAATTGTTATGGCAAAGGATTTGTTGTTTAGCTGATCATTATAATCGAGGACTTTATATGAG
>JALVRY010000155.1:0-1458 GCA_027024625.1 Thiotrichaceae bacterium | reverse complement strand
GGATTTGTTATTTAGCTAATTCTCATTTAATCTCACAGAAACTCTCTAAGCCTCACCATAATCTTCCCTTCTAGGTAACTGACCATCACGGTGATAAGGTGCATTCACATGCTCAGGCATATCATCTTCAGGAATATCTTGCAGCCATGATTGTCTTTCCTCGTCATCGGCATAATATTTGAGATACTTATAAATATCTTCCTCACTACCACTACCCACCAAATCAATATGATAAGCACCATTTGGGTTTTCAGGTTGAATAAAACATTCTTCTCTTAATATGTCGTACCATAACTCCTCATATAACTCTCGATCACTTAAATGATTGGTGTTATATAAAAAAGCCCCATGCAAGGAAAGCCCATGTATAAGCTCCCAAAGTTTTTTATTAAGCAGTTCATCTTCTAACTTATCAGGATGTGGTAAATCCAACCCTGCCTCAGTTAAAATATCAAATAATTGTGGATGATCACCCTGTTCATAATCCAAAACATATTCTAAAAATTTTTCTTCTATTTCAGGAGAGCTGCTCCCTTCTCCCATTGAAATTACCTCACCACCAGCAAGCTCCTCAACCTGCTGTCGTAAGTCCTTAATATATGCTTCACGATTTTTTATTGATTTATTATCAGACATAGCTACTCCTACACTATTATTTAGACAAAAATAGCAATAAACATAGACTTTATATAGTCTTTTTAATGCTATATTTACGGCTACTTCTTGCTAAATAAAGAAATCATAAAAATGAAAAATGATAGAGATGAAATTCCACAAAATACAGCTGCACTCAACCACGAAGTAGAAACATTTGAAGATTTGCTGAATCGACGATTATCTCGCCGTCAGTTACTAAAGGGTAGTTTAAGTGTGGCAATTGGGACAATTTTTAGCGAATCCCTCTTTGCTGATGACTCCTCACAAAACAAAGCACACAAAACAAGTGCATCACTCTTTGATACCTTGCAATTTAAGCCTATTCCTCCTTCAATGTTAAAAGATACTGTTGAAGTACCAGAAGGCTATACAGCAAGTGTTCTTTATCCTTGGGGTGAACCCATCAAAAATGGTGTTGCGGCATTTAAACAAGATGCCAGTAATACTGCCGCTGAGCAAGCACTTCAATCGGGAATGCATCATGACGGTATGCACTTTTTCCCATTACCTAAAGACTCAGACAACCCTGATCATGGCTTACTTGCTGTAAACCATGAGTATATTGATTCCACTTTATTACATACCGATGGTGGCTTTCAGGATAATCCAGAAACCTTTACCCAAGAAAAAATCAACAAAGAAATAGCCGCTCACGGAGCATCCATTATTGAGATACAAAAACAAGATGGTAAGTGGAGTATTAATAAGGATTCCAAATACGCGAGACGTATTACCACAGCCACTCCGATGAAATTTACTGGCGTAGCCGCAGGTCATGATTTACTCAAAACAAGCTACGAC
>JALVRY010000154.1:6201-17136 GCA_027024625.1 Thiotrichaceae bacterium | reverse complement strand
AAAAAAACGTGAAAAACAAAAAGAAGCCGCTCATGAAGCAGAAAAAAAGAAAAAACTAGCCGAAGAAAAACGCAGAAAAGCAAAAGAACAGGCAGCGGCAGATAGAAAGAAACAGGAAGCTGAGGATCGCAAAAAAGCAGAAGCAAAAAAGAAGCGAGCCGAAGAAGAACGTAAACAGGCGGCGGCTAAAAAGAAGAAAGCAGAAGAAGACCGTAAAAAGGCAGATGCAAAAAAAGCTGCCGAAGAAGCCGCAGCCAAGAAAAAAGCCGATGCGGAAAGAGAACGTAAGCGTAAAGCTGTTGCCGCAGCAAGAAAAGCAGCAGATGAAAAACGCAAAGCAGCGCAAGCTGCGGCTGACCGTAAAAAGAAAGCGGCAGAAGCAGCAAGAAGAGCAGGCGATGCTGGTCGTATTAAAAAAGGTAAAAATTTATGGGCAGGAAGAGTCATCGCACATATGAATCGTTGCTGGACACGCCCCGCTCAAATATCGGGAGGATGGTCTTCATCAGTTGATTTAAAAATATCACGCTCTCTCTATATCCGTAGTGCACGCATTCGTTTTTGTGATGGTAGCCAAGAATATTGTGCATCCATAAGACGAGCAATAGATCGTTGCTATGATAGAAAATTACCAAAACCACCCAAACCAGAATATTTTGACTCCGAAATCAGAGTGAAATTTAGAAAGTAAAAAAGCCTTAAAATAGCGTGCAATTATTGCGGGTAACCACTAGAACAATTGAATAAAGGCTTTCTATAAAAACTTAAATGTAGGCATTATTATGAAAAAACACATACTTAAAATTCTCTTTGCCATAACAACATTGCTAATGAGCTTCTCTGCTTATGCTGTGTTAGAAATAGAGGTGACAGGGCACACCAATGAAGGGCATAAAATAATGATCGCTCCATTTCCCGGTTCTAAAATTATCGAAGCAGACCTAGTTCGCAGTGGGCGATTTATTTTAATTAATCCGGCAAGAGCGGGACAAACGCTAAAAATGGGGGGAGCTTTACAATCAGCACCTCTGCAAAATTCAGGAGCTGAATACCTTGTCGTTGGACGAAGTAATGGCGGCTTAGAATTTGAAATATTGGATGTTGCAGATGGACATCGCCTAGCAGGTTACCGTGTTCCAGCAGGATCCAATGCACGTCGTACCGCACACAAAGCAGCAGATTTAATCTTCCAAAAGTTAACCAACATTCGCGGAGCATTTGATACACGAGTTGCTTATATCACAGCCAATGGCAGTCTAAAAAATCCAACCTATCGCCTTATCGTTGCGGACTCTGATGGCTATAACCCAAAAACAATTCTAACATCACGAAAGCCTATCCTCTCACCAACATGGTCACCTAATGCTCAAAGTATTGCCTATGTTTCTTATGAGTCGGGAGCACCCGCTATTTATATCCAAAATTTACGCACCGGTGCTAAACGCAAGATTTCAGGTCGTCCTGGTATGAATAATGCGCCCGCATGGTCACCTGATGGTAGCCGCATTGCTATGAGTCTATCGATCAACGGCAAGCCAGATATTTTTGTGCAAAATGCTAACGGTGGTGCATTACGCCCAATCACCCATTCACGTTCAATTGATACAGAACCATCGTGGACTAGTGATAGCCGCACGATTGTTTTCACATCAGATCGTAGCGGCAAACCACAGTTATACAAAGTTTCTGCATCTGGTGGTAAACCAACACGAGTAAGCTACTCTGGTGGCTACAACTCCGATCCTAGTGTTGTTGGTAATAAAATAGCATTAGTTCGCCAAAGTGGTTCAGCATTTAATATTGCGATTAAAGACTTGGGAACAGGTGAAAATCGGATTATTTCTCGTGGTAGCTTAGATGAGTCTCCTTCATTGGCTCCCAATGGAACGATGGTTATTTATGGCTCACACTCACATGGAAGAGGTGTTCTCGCTGTTGCAAGTGACAATGGAAAAGCACGCCAAATTTTATACTCACAATCAGGTGACGTGCGTGACCCCGCATGGTCTCCTTATTTACGTTAGGACAATAATATGAAAATGATCAAGATCAAATGGTTAGCTCCACTTTTTGCAATCACATTAGCACTTAGTGCTTGTTCAACACAACAAAACACCCCCAACGCTGGTGGCAGTGGAGGCGGAAGCCAAGGTGGCGGTAGCGGACAACACGGTGGATACGGCGGCGGCTATGGTGGTGGGAATGGTCACGGCGGAAACGGTGGTGGTGGGTACTATGATGGCAGTGGCTTTGGCGGCGGGAGTGGTGCCAATGGTGGGGCAAACGCAGGCTTGCTTCGCCAACGCGTGATTTACTTTGATTTCGATAGCTCTCGTATCCGCCCAGAAAACATGGCTATTTTAGCAGCTCATGCTCGTTATTTAGCAGCTCACCCAGGTAAGCGTGTACGTCTAGAAGGTCATGCAGATGAACGTGGCTCGCGTGAATACAATGTTGCTCTTTCATTAGACCGTGCAGTAGCCGTTGAGCGTGTACTTAAAGTTAAAGGAGCGCGAGCTAGTATGCAAACAATTCCTTATGGGGAAGAAATGCCAGCCGTTTTAGGGCATACTCCAGCAGCTTGGGATAAAAATCGCCGAGTAGAAATTGTTTACTAAGTTTGTTTGCTTCCTGTATTACACCCTATCCATGAGAGAATAGAGTGTAATACAAGGATGTTTTACAAACATCATATTGAATAGGTTACTAGGATGAAAATTAATCTAAATAAAGTAGCGTGGCTTGCTGTTATTGCATCACTCACCGCACCAGCATATGCATTAAAGCCAGCGGATGAAGCTATCATTGAACTATACCAACGTGTTGAAGATTTACAGCATGATGTCAATTCACTACGTGGCACAAATGAGCAGCTGCGTCATGAACTTGATACGGTAAAGAAAAGCCAAAAAGAAAATGCTATCGCAATAGATGATCGTATTCAATCTGTTGAAGACAAAGTAAAAACCCTAACTACAGAAAAGCCAAGTGCTGAAACGACGGCAAAAGATACATCTGCCAGTGACAGCACATCTTCATCCACAGAAAAACCAACTGAAGAAAAAAATGTTGGGGAAACTCGCAAGGTAAAAGATTCCGTTGCCTATAAGCGTGCTTATGATCTATTGAAGGATGATCCTGCGGGAGCCGTTGCAGATTTTAAAGACTTCCTAAAAGATTATCCCTCTAGCGCTTTAGCTGCGAATGCCCATTATTGGATTGGTGAAACCTTTTACTCCCAAGAAAAATATGAAGAGGCAAAAAAGAAGTTTCTAACCATTTTAAAAGATTACAAAGGTAGCAACAAAGAGCCAGATGCAGCACTCAAGCTAGGCTACACATTTGTTCAGTTGAAAGAATGGGATTATGCAAAAAAGACCTTGCAAGATGTCATAAAATTTTTCCCCGGTACGCGTGAAGCTGATCTAGCTGAGAAAAAACTAGCAACAATTAAAACTAAGTAAGTAAAGTTCTACTTAGTTAGGTCAAAGGTTCTACCCAACCCAACTACCTTTTCTTTCTTCACCCCCCAGCCCTTATGACAGTATTGCGTGTTAATGAAATATTTTATTCTCTACAAGGTGAATCGCGTACCGTCGGCTTGCCCACGGTATTTATTCGCCTAACAGGTTGTCCGTTGCGTTGTCACTACTGTGATACAGAATATGCTTTTTATGAGGGTGAATCCTTATCTGTAGAGGAAATACTAGAAAAAGTTTCTGCTTATCAAACAAAATACATCACGGTAACGGGAGGTGAACCTTTGGCGCAAACAGAGTGCCTACCATTACTATTACAGTTATGTGATAAAGGATACGAAGTCTCACTAGAAACCAGTGGTGCAATTGATGTTTCTTCAGTTGATAAACGTGTCAGCAAGGTCATGGACTTAAAAACACCAGATTCTGGTGAAGCAGATAAAAACCTTTGGAGCAACCTTGACTTTCTTAACAAAAATGATCAGATCAAGTTTGTTATTTGCAGCCGTGATGATTATGACTGGGCAAAAACTATGATGGATATACACGGCTTAGCAGAGCGTTGTGAATTATTATTTTCTCCTATTCATGGCGAATTAGAACCCAAAGACCTTGCTGATTGGATATTAGAAGATCAACTCACCGTACGTTTTCAACTACAATTACATAAATACTTGTGGAATGATGAAGCTGGACGATAAATAATAGGCTACTCCTGCAACCCCAATAATAGTTTCATCCATGAAAAACAAAGCTGTCGTTTTACTATCAGGTGGTATGGATTCCACCACCTTACTTGCCTTGGCTCAATCACAAAATTATGAATGCTATGCACTTAGCTTCCGCTATGGTCAACGACACAATGCAGAATTAGAAGCTGCCAGTAATATCGCCAAACAAGCATCCGTTATTCGCCATGAAATAATTGATCTTGATCTATCTCGCTTTGGTGGTTCAGCACTCACTGATGATAATATTGATGTCCCTTCCTCTAGCTCAACAGGTATACCCATCACCTATGTTCCTGCTCGCAACACAATTTTCTTATCTGTTGCTTTAGGCTGGGCAGAAGTCTTAAATGCAAAAGATATTTTTATTGGTGTAACAGCTGTTGATTATTCTGGCTATCCAGATTGCCGCCCTGAATTTATCCAATCTTTTGAAAATACCGCTAACTTAGCAACTAAAGCGGGTATAGAAGGAGATCGCTTCAAAATACACACACCGCTGATTAAGCTCAGTAAGGCAGAAATAATACAGCTGGGCGTTAATTTAGGTGTCGATTATTCAAAAACGGTAACGTGTTACAGTGCAGATTCAGCGGGCAAAGCCTGTGGCATTTGCGATGCCTGTCGTTTGAGAATTAAAGGTTTTGAAGAAGCAGGAATCATAGACAATACACGTTATTGCTAAAAATTCTCTAAATATTCCCTGCTATCAACTTAGATAAGCGATAAATCGCTTCACTTTGTGCTTTTACATAGGCGTTATAGTCTCCCCCTTTAATGGGAACTTGAATAACAGGGCGCTTAACCATAACAACCTTTTTACCTTGCAGTAATCGCCATCGAGCTTTTAAGGTTACGGTTTTTCCGAGATCACCATCCAATTGCTCAATATTAATACGCACTTGATAGTTTGGCTTGAAACTATGTTTCCACGGATATATCTCAACACTTTCAGTGCCTAATAATACAGCCAAATTGGATTCGAAAGCATTAAGCAAGTCTTCACGGAGTGAGCCGCCCCACTGATGGGCTTCGATTAGGTCAACTTCAGTCTGACTTTTACGGATGACTATTTGAGGTCGCCGCAGTAAGCGTGGAATTTGCACAGGGCCAACACCCAATCTTAGCTGTGGTCTTTGACTTAAAGCTTGCGTTGCAAGTGGAGTGATTGCATAAAAACGTGTTGCTTTACCAGAGCCGATTGAGCATGCACTCAGCAATGCAGACATCAATATTAGTAGAAGGAATAAGGGAATATTCTTTTGTATTCTTTTCATTTTATTATTTTCCTAATATTACAGCATTTGGCTTGCGTTGTAGCGTGTCAGCCAGTACTGAAAAGGAGTTTGCTGTTTCACTCAAATCATCTAGCATGACTTGCAACTTATATTGTAGTGCCGAGTCTTCACCCAATGACTGATTAATTGTATTTTGCGTGGTTTTCGCTGTTTGCTGGATGGCTTTAATAGCGCCTTGTGATGCCTTAGCCGTTTGTTGAATCGTTACAATGGCTTCTTGTGTT
The DNA here is from genome assembly GCA_027024625.1 of Thiotrichaceae bacterium. Classification (GTDB taxonomy): domain Bacteria; phylum Pseudomonadota; class Gammaproteobacteria; order Thiotrichales; family Thiotrichaceae; genus S015-18. The sequence continues at coordinate 11,407 of JALVRY010000154.1, read as the reverse complement.
TTTTTCAAGGTTTTAACCAACTCACCAGAAATCCCTTTTTTATTCAAGTCACGTGTCAAATCATTGATGTTTTTAGCCAGCTTTCCCGTTTCACTAACAATTTTCTTTATGTCATTAGAAGCAACAACTTTACGCACCTCTCGTATTGTTTTCGTTAGCTCAGTAGTCAATTCAGATGCATCAAAATTAAGTAGGGAATTAGCAGCCGCTGTTGTCGGGAAAACAGATAATTCAGAACCTTGGCTTGTTTCAAGTTTAGCCAATTTATTGTGTTTATTTTCTTTAGAAAAAACTAAAGCAACGTATTGTGAACCAGTGAGTAGACTAGAGGTTTGTAATTGCCCATGTAAGCCCTTGTCGACAAGTTTAGTTAATATTTCTTCTGCTTCTGTTCTGTCATTATGGTCTGACAGTTTATCAACAAAGAGAGAGACTTTAACTACTGTTTTGACCTCACCTTTTTTACTATCTTTCTTTAGTAAAATCTTTTCAACTTTACCAACTTGTACACCTTGATACTCAACCGTTGAGCCTTCAATGAGTCCAAATAAAGTATCGCTAAAGTACATTGCATAATACAGTTTATTCTCACCCGATGTATCTTCCAAGGACTGCTTATGTGAATCATAGAGATGGAAAACGGTATCACCTGATAATACAGTATCATGTCCCACTCCCTTGGGTGTATCAAATGCAATACCACCGATAACAAGAGCCGCCAAAGACTCCATTTTTGCAGAAACACCACCCGATGGCGTTACTTCAACATCAACACCGCTGACATTCCAAAATCGTGTATTGGCTCGTATTTTGTCTTTATATTTATCCTGAATATAAATACTAATATCGACACTTTCCGTATCAATATTGAGCTGACTATCAATCACTTCTCCTACTTTTAATTGGTGATAATAAACAGGAGAACCTTCATTTAAAGAACCTAGATTTTTAGCATTTAGTGTGATGACTTTTCCTCTTGCATAAGATGCAACTTTGGGAGGATTTTCTAAGCCCTCATAAATATCCTGCTCTCCATCGGCTTGTTTACCCGGATCCATCTCAATATAAAAGCCACTAAATAGAGTCGATAAACCGCTAACCTGCCCTACTGATATACGAGGTTTAACCACCCAAAATACTGTATCACTACCTAAGTAGTCTTCCATAAAAGAATCTAGCTCAGCTGTTACCAAGGCTCGAACTTGCTTTACTTCTTCACCAGATTCTGTCGTGGTAATTCGTGGCTTTAACTCAATATATTTTACCTTTCCAATATCAACATCTTTGTAGCGAATTTGCGTGCTATTCACTTTGATCCCCTGAGCACTTTCAAAGTCAATAACAACGGTTGGCCCTTTTTCCAAATAAACTTTGGTCATCAACCATGCTCCAGCAATAAGTGCAACAATGGGAATAAGCCATATCAATGAAATAAAGGGCTGCTTCTTTACCTGTGCAACTGGATAGTCTTTGTAAGATTCATTCGTCATAAGTGTTTATTTAGTACCAGAATAACTGCCTAGGTTATCCCATATTAAGCGTGGATCAAATGTATGTGCTGCAAACATCGTCAATACGACTACACATGCAAAAGAAAGTGCACCCAAGCCAGGATAAATTGATGCAGTATTACCAAATTGAACGAGGGTTACCAATATAGCAATCACAAAAACATCAACCATTGACCATCGCCCAATAAACTCCATAACACGGTAAAGCTTTGTACGATCATCGGGATTCCAGCTGGAACCTCGGATGATACTAATCAATAAAATAAACAACACGACAAGTTTTAAAATAGGGACGATAATACTGGCTACAAAAACAATCAGAGCCAAAGGCCACATTCCCCCTTCAAGTAAATGAATAACACCACTAATTATTGTATCTGGCTCTCCTGAACCTTGGTAAATCACTGTCATTACAGGAAGTAAGTTAGCAGGAATATAGAGAAACAATGCGGCAAGTAATAAGGCTGTTGTTTTACTTAAACTACTAGGGATACGAGAATGTAGAACAGAATGACAACAAGGGCAGAGCAAACGATTTTTCTCCCCCAATGTCTCAGGTTGTCGTGATAGTGTATGACAAAAATGACAGGATATTAAACCTGCTTCACGGGCTGTCATCGGAGTATTATTCGATATTTTCATATCGTACAGTTCCGTAATCGCTTCCACACATCCTCTGGGTCTAGCGATAGGCTCATCAGCGTCATTATTATCACTAAACTAGCAAACGCATACATAGAAGGCCCCATAACAATCTCTGCTAAATCACCCAATTTAACAACAGCAACCAATATTGCAAGCATAAAGACCTCTAGCATTCCCCATGCATCGGTACTCATTAAAAATCGAAAAAGTGGTGCTGTATAGCGACGGCTAACGCGATCAAGCTTAACAGAAAGCAAAACAACCACCATGCCCGTTAAACTTAACAAAGGAAAAAGAATTGTTGTTAAGAAAACCACAATAGCCAGCAAGGGACGATCTTCATTAAACAAGGTAACACTGGCAGAAAATAAGGTGCTTTCTTGATTAATACCCAGAGCCTTTAAAGACAATAGAGGAAACCAATTAGCAAGTATAAATAAAATAATACCTGTCAGTGCAAAGGCTAAACTGCGATTTAGTGAATCTGCTCTCGGTTTAAGGAGGGATCGATTACAACGAGGGCAATGAGCCGCCTGCCCTGTTGCTAACTGGGGTAGTTTTTGTAGCAAATCACAATCAGGACAAGCTCTTATGTTGTGAGGCGTTGGATTTTCTTGCATTTATATTTCAGGCAGTATATTCACAATCTGTCCAACTATACTCTGTTTTTAACGCCCAATATAGACTATTGAATTTATTGGTAGTTTATTAAAAAGCTCAATAACATCTTTGTTATACATACGAATAGAGCCTTTCGAAACTTTTCTACCAATTAAGCCCTCTTCGGCAGTTCCTTGGATATAAATAAATCGATTATAAGAATCAATATCACCACCTCGATTTTTCCCTTCTTCTAAGCCAGATAGCCAAAAAATACGGCTCGTAGGATAATCATCCGTTGTATCTTTTGCTTGCTTAATCAGCTTGGCAATTCGTCCTGTATCTTGTCTACCCAAGAAAATTGATCCAATGACAGCATTCTCACCGATTTTTTGTTTTACAATATGAGCTCCCAATGGTGTCCAATCTTTTTCTTCGTTGGCTTCAACACCATTCCGTGCTGTTGATACTGGGTAAATTCGTTTTAATTGTTTTTTTACATAGAGATAAAGCTCTTGCTCGCTCACATCAATCAATACAACAGGATTTTCCTTTGTTCTATTGGGATAGCGTTTAGAAAGTTGATCTAATACCTCACGATGATTTCCTGCTAGAGTATCAGGCTCTACTACTACCTTTTCTTTAGGTTTTAGCTTTTCTTCCCCAGTTCCCATATAGGTTCTGATATATTGAGAACGTGACATTGCCTTTGAGCTTTTATAGTCAGAACCAATAATCATCCATTGACCATCTTTTTTATACAAATGAATATACCCAGAAAAACGCTGTGGTTTATTGGAGGTATACTTCATATTCAAATAAAAAATTGCTTCATCTTCGGTTTCTTTGAGTAATTTTAGCTTCCGAATTTTCACTTTTTTTAGACTTTTGCATTGTTCTTGTGTGTAGTCTTCGCGGATTTGCATTGCTTTATCGCACATACCATCCGTTGTAGCAGCAGTGTAAAAAAGCTCAACAGCCTCGCTTGCTGTCTCTGCCGAAACAAAAGTTGGTAAGCAGACCAATCCGCTTAACAGTATTGCAACTGCTAATTTATTCTGCATGTTTCTATATCCTTATTTTTAGAGCCTTAAACAGCATATAAAACACTCGACACCATGCTATTTAAGGAGTTTTTTCTTTCCATATACTCGGTATTTTAACCTAAATCCGTAACTTCAATGCAGATAAGAGAGGAGTGCAAGATATTGGTTACACAGTGGATTTTAAAAAATCTTAGCTTCACCCTTAGGTTAAGCGGGCATTTAAACCATTGTGGAATCAATAGCTTGTGCTATCTGCCGTAGTGAAGTTACGGACTCAGGTTTTCATAAAAATTCACCCGAACATTTGGACTATAGACAAACTAAAATAACTTTTCTTGTTTTTAATAAATTATAAAAATAAATATCCAGCTAAAAACAGTTTTACAAAATACCTACACCATGATTAGAGAAATTGCATGACACACATCCCTTACTGGTATACTCAGGCTATTTTTACGACACCATAAAATAATCATGACTGATCAAGATAGTATTCAATTCACAGAAGCAGAAGAATCCAGCAAACAACTGGCAATTGAGTTAGAGCAAAAACAAAACAAACTTGCTCAGATGACACCCTCAACACCTCCACTCGAACGAGCAGATATTCAATTTCAAATATCTAGCATCATGAATGAACTAAAACGCCCTGGTATGCAAACAGCCGCTTGGGGTATGACCAAAGAATCCTTTCAAATTTACCTAGAAGCCAAACGCTGGGAAGAGGCAGTGGAATGTTGTGACCTGCTTTACCAAACAGATCAACCTGCATCAATTACAGCACTAGGTAACGGTCTGTGGTTAGCTGTGACTTACCCGATCAATACTGAACTATCTATTCTTATGTTAAACAATTTGATTGATGATACTCCAGATAATTCCGATGGAGCGGCAGTTGCAGCCGCAACCGCCCATTATCTAGCCGATATTCGCTTAGAGGGAGAGAAGCGTGATAGCACCATGTTCCTTACACTCAATATGCTAAGCAAAGTTGCCGAACGACATAGCCAAATTGATAGCCAAGAAAAATTCAATCTCTGGATGCAACGCTTAGAACTAACAGACCCAAGTATTTTCCTAAAACGCCTTGGAATGGTGATTGATGCAATTGTTGGTGAAAACTGGTGGTACGATAGAGACGCCTTGCGAGCTGAATTACCCGTCAATTAAAATCTCCCGACCTAAATCTGTGAGTTCACTATGCCGTAGTGAACTCACAGATCAAAATAAAAAAGGACAAATGTCCTTATTTCTTCTCCCCATACTTCCACGAAATATCCAGCATCATTATTTACTATAAGACCATGTTAATTAAAAAGTCTTTTGAGACTTTTATCTATCGTAGAGGTGGTAAAAATGAAAATGCTAGGGTCTTTAATCGTTACATTGTATTTCTTAACGTTT
>JALVRY010000154.1:0-6191 GCA_027024625.1 Thiotrichaceae bacterium | reverse complement strand
CAATTGTTACAGGCCAGTGCATTATGCTCTGACTCTAATTCACTAGAAAGTTGCATCGTTACAGCTTTAGCAGGCACAGATTGTAAGCTAGAAATTGCCACAGAAGATGAGATAGATATTTGTAATGAAAGCTGCGCCCCTCATATAAGTAGGAGTGCACAATTAATTTAACAATTTACTGGTCTATTTTCCGCTATTCAAGCCATTCTCTCAGTCGCGTAGCTCGCTATGCTTCTTCGATAATGACTTGAATATCAAAAAATATCCTTCGCAAATTTTGTTAAATCAATTATCCACTCCTACTTACAGCTTGATCTAGTTTCAAATAGTTGGTAGCAAGCTCGCTCTAACCTAAAATCACTCAGCAGTATTTTAGGTTTAGAGTAGGGCTTTTTATAATAATAAGAGGGGCATAGAAGCCCCCTTTTTTATGTTTGAAATTTACCACACAGATTTAGAATTTACTGCATTGGGAAATACAGCGTTTATAAAAAATTACACTGCCATGCAAGGGTGAATTACTGATACAAAACTAATGAACCCCTTTCTCCTGCAATAAAGCACTATATTCTTGATCAGTGCCGTTAATATGTTTAACCAACCAGCATTTTAAATAAAGAGCCACATCAACCAAGGCTTCATGACCTTCTTTTTCATATCGGACTAAAAACTCATCAATTTTTGCAATCATTTTTTTATGCAACTCTTTATGCGCATCTAGGTCAGCATAACCTGCTTTTTCTAGCATTTTTTCTTCTCGTTCAAAATGATATTTGGTATAGGCAACCACTTCATTCAATGCTTCTTTTTCAAATAATTCACCCGTTTGGTAGTGCACAGCTGTCTGTAGATGATTAATTAGACTAAGAAGTTTTCGATGATCTTCATCTAAAGACTCAATTCCTACACTGTACTCATCTTTCCATACGGCAAAGTTTCTTTTTTCATGCCAATTGGTGAGTACAGGTATACCAATTAACGAGGCCACTAATAACCAAGGAACTGGATGTCCAACACCTAAAGCGACAAAGGTAAGTATAGTGGCAACGAGTAAGGTTCCTGCAAGTAAAACCAGTAATAACATTTTTGTAGTTTTATTCATAATTGAAAACCCTTGTCCTTTGAATTAGTAGAGTGCTGTTTAATTTCTCAACGGAAATAATCAGTGAAGATTATTGAGGATATTACTATCAAAACGCAAATCAAAAAGTTTATCTATAAAACATTGACGTAAATCAAAATTGCTTCGTGAAAACTTCTAACTTGACTCACATCAAGGATGAAATAACAGCATATTAAATAAGGTTAATGCATTATCGGACTTGCATCTATACAAGCAGGTCGGGGTGTTCTTAGCGAAAGTCAGGAGATTTCATGATGAAATATAAAAAGGTAGGGGCTGCATTATCTATTGCGGTGGGTTTAGCTCTTTCAGGTATTACTACACAAGTGTCAGCAGAAGGTCCGACATTATCAGATGCTGATTTTGAAAAAGCAAAAGGGATGTTCTTCGAGCGTTGTGCAGGTTGTCACGGTGTACTACGTAAGGGAGCAACAGGTAAAAACTTAGAACCTAAAAATACATTAGAAAAAGGTCAAGAGCGTTTAGAAAAAATTATCACCTTAGGTACTGAGGGTGGTATGAACAACTTTGATGACATTTTCTCAAAAGAAGAAATCAGCATGTTGGCAACATACATTCAGATGGAACCACCTGTTCCACCTGAAATGTCGTTAGCTCAAATGAAAGAATACACAAAAGTGTATGTTGATCCCAAAGATTACCCAACAAAACCATTGCATGATCGTAACTGGGAAAACTTCTTCGTTGTTATCGAGCGTGATGTGGGTAAGATCGCAATTGTTGATGGTGATAAGCACGAAATTGTTGCACATATTGACTCAGGTTATGCGGTACACGTACTTAAAGGCTTAGAGCATCATCACACAGAAAAGCCAGCTGATGGCGAAGTACCTGGGCGTTTCTGGTACAGCATGGGTCGTGATGGCAAGATGAACAAAATCGACCTTTGGCAAACGCCAGACAAGATGCTAGTTGCTGAAACTAAGATTGCTTACGATGCTCGTGACGTAGCGGTCTCTGGTGATGGTAAATACGTTATTGGTGGCGGTTATTGGCCTCCACATGCAGTAATTGTTGATGCTAAAACAATGGAGCCTTTAAAAGTTATCTCAACTCGTGGAACCAATGTTGATGGTGAGTATGTTAACGAGTCTCGCGTAGCTGCTATTTATACTACTCCCAATACTCCAAGTTTCTTAATTGCAGCAAAAGAACTAGGTCAAATGTGGCAGGTTGATTATTCAGATATTGATAATTTAAACATTACTAAGATGAATTCAGCCAAATTCCTACATGATGGCTTCTTTGATCCAACAGGTAAATACTTCCAGATTGCAGCCAACGCATCTAATAAAATGGTTGTTATTGACTCTGAGAACAAAAAGCTAGAAGCAATGATCGACGTAGACAAGAAGCCACATCCAGGCCCAGGAGCAAACTGGAATGATCCTAAGTGTGGTCCTGTTGGCGGCACAACTCACTTAGGTGTAGGTAAAGTCACCGTTTGGGGTAACGATCCTAAAGATCATAAAGATAATGCATGGAAAGTCTGCTACGAAGTTGAAACAGACGGTCCAGGTGTATTTATCCGTACTCACCCAACCAGCAAGTACATTTGGGCTGACCAAACTAAACATCCCGAGCCAGAAGTTCAACAGTCTATCCAAGTCATCGACAAGGAAACACATGAGATTGTGAAGACTATCCGCGTAACAGAGAAAGAAGGTTATGCAGCGGTACACTTCGAGTTCAATAAAGATGGATCTGAAGTTTGGGTTTCTGTTTGGAATCGTAAAGACAGTAAAGAGCCAAATGGTGAAATTGTTGTTTATGATGCGAAAACACTGGAAGAGAAAACACGTATTCCAGGTTTCTACGCACCAACAGGTAAATTTAATGTTTACAACCGTACTAATCACGTAACGTAAAAAGTAAGAACCAAAAGGGTACAGCACCACGTGTTGTACCCTTTTAGATTTCATATTAATAATTATTAAGAAATTGTTTCTTATGAGTTTTTTGTAAAATTATAGCCTTATTCTTGAAGTCTATAATTTTACAAAAAGCTTCTAAGGTGGTCGTTCAGGAGAGAAATACATGGCGTTAAATACACACAAACCGGGGTTCTTCTCACGCAGAGTAACCAAAGGTGCCACCATGGGTGCAGCACTACTGTTCTTTATTTTTGGAATTATCTTTTGGGGTGGGTTTAACACCGCAATGGAAGCAACAAACACCTTAGAGTTCTGTACTTCTTGTCATGAAATGGAAGAAAATGTTTACCAAGAATACAAACCCACCATCCATCATTCCAATCGCAGTGGTGTTCGTGCTGAATGCTCTGATTGCCATGTTCCCAAACCTTGGATTCATAAAATGATTCGTAAGGTTCAGGCGAGTAACGAGGTTCTACATAAAATCTTAGGAACCATTGACACACCTGAAAAATTTAATAAAAAGCGTCTAACCTTAGCGAAGCACGTTTGGGAAACAATGAAAAAGACAGACTCACGTGAATGTCGTAACTGTCATAACTTTGAATCAATGAACCCTGCTTACCAAAAGCCAAGAGCAAGGAAACAACATTTAAACGCCTTTAAAACAGGTCAGACCTGCATTGACTGTCATAAGGGTATTGCTCATAAAAACATCCGTGATCAACTCAGTGATGAAGAGCTGGAAGAATTAGAAAAACCTAATCCTGACTTTATCCGCGAAGTTCCACAGATGTATTTAGATGGACTCAAGCAAGTTGAAGAAGAGGAAAAAGCGGCAGAAGAAAAAGCCAAAGCTGAAAAAAAGAAAGCAGAGGAAGCGACTAAAAAACGTATTGATAGTGCAGTCAAGAAAGCTCTTGAGAAAGCAGCAGCCTCAGCTCCTGCTGCAGCCGCACCAGCCGCCGCAGATGCAGCTCAGCAAACAGCTCCTATATCGGAAAAAGCTGCCGCTCCTGCAAGTTCAGGGGCTGGAAGTAGTATTGACTGGAGTGGTATCGAAGGTCGTGATATTACCGTCTTTTACCCAGGTCAATCATCAATGGAGTGGATACTTACTGGTAAAGATCACGGTGGAGCACGCCCCTTCGTTAAGATGGGTGATCGCTGTATGACTTGCCACGATAAGGAAACGGAAGCAATGGGTAAGAAGATAGTTACAGGCGAAAAACTAGAGCCTGCCGAAACCTTGATTCCTAATAAGCGAGGCAGCATCCCTGTTAACGTAAAAGCTAGCCACGATGATGAAAACCTCTATATGCACTTCGAATGGGAAAACTCGGAACATACGCCAGCACCATTTGTTGATGGCGGTAAAATGGATCCTGATAACCAAATGAAGCTTGCCATTATGTTTGCAACGGATGATGTGAAGTACGCCAGCCAAGCAGGATGCTGGGGAACTTGTCACCATGATTTAAACACCATGCCTCATAATCCAGAAGGACAAGATGTAACCAAGTACATCGAGGAAAGCCGTACAGCTATCGAGGTGAAAGGTCGCAGAGGCAAGAAGCGAGGCGGCTGGGATAAGCGTAAGTCGGATGCAGATTTGCAAGCCGAAATGGATCAGGCTCACTTTATGGACATCGTCCGCTTTAAATCAGGTGAAAATAAAGTTGAAGATGGTCAAGTCCTAGCAGATCGCATAATGGAAGGTGGTCACGGCGCTGAGTTTACTGCAAAACTTGATGGCAACACATGGATTGTTGATATGACTCGCAAGCTATCATCTGACAAGGCTGGTGATCTCAACATGACTCTAGATAAAATTTATAACTTCGGTTTTGCCATCCATGATGATCATACCAATGCTCGTTTCCATCATGTGTCATTAGGCTATCGTCTAGGCTTTGATAATACAGATGTGGAGGTTAATGCTGTAAAACAATAAGGTAGTATGGTATCGGTGAAATACTGTAGGTGCAAAGCATATATCATTTCCCTACAATTGCACTCATAACATATCTTTAAAGAGTTTAACCATAAAGAGCCAGAGGTTTGACATGATGTGCCCTCATCCTCCTCCAGAAGACCTCTGTACTCTTTATGGTTAATTTTAAAAAGGAATAATTTATGAGAAATATTCTGACGTTATTGTTTTGTATTCTAGCAATTTCAACCACCAAGGCTGCAACACAACATGATGTAGAGATCATAAAGTTCAAATTTCAGCCCGCCGAAATTACCATCAAGGCAGGGGATAGTGTTCATTGGGTTAATAAAGAAAAACGCCAATATCACAATGTTTGGTTTGAACAATCAGGAGAACCTGAACCAGATTATCTTTTTCCTGATGATGTTTTTGATAAAACCTTCAGCGAAACAGGAGATTTTCCCTATCGCTGCGGGCCTCATCCTCAGATGACAGGTCTTATCCATGTTATATCAGCCGATGAGAGTAAAGACTCCTCCCAAAAAACAAAAAATAAGTCCGCAGACAATACAAAAAATAATGAGAAAACACTAAGTGAAGGATCAGTAGCGGACACACAACAAGACATTCCAGAAAAGCGTAAAGAAGAGATACTCTCCCTCCTAAGACAAGATTGTGGTGCATGTCACGGTATGACATTACTAGGCGGTCTAGGTCCTTCTCTAAAATCTGAGGCACTAGAAAGGCTAACGCTAGATCAAGTCGTACAAACCATTATGCAGGGTCGCCCTGGTACACCAATGCCACCGTGGAAGCCCTTCTTTAGTGATGCTGAAGTACATTGGCTAGCACAGCAATTAAAACAGGGAATAGAGGATAAAAAATAATGAAAAAAACAATGCCCCATCAACACTTACACAGTCCACACCCCCAAGTTTTAACAAAAGAAGCTAGGCTGTCACAGATCAATATTCTATATAAAGTTTTTATCTTATTTTTGGGTTTCTGTCTGTTATTTCTCGCATTATTTACACTAAATACAGCACAAGCAGAAGAAACCTGCCAAGTCCGAGGAACAGGTGATTTAGGTATTATCATCGAGCGTGCAACAGGCAGTATTCAGGTGATCAACCACTCAGATAATAGCTCCCTCTTTAAGATCGATGGTCTAGGTGATTTGTCTCATGCTTCGGCTGTATACTCTCGTGATGCTCGCTATGCCTATATCTTTGGACGT
>JALVRY010000153.1:1285-1911 GCA_027024625.1 Thiotrichaceae bacterium | reverse complement strand
TCGTATAGGGAATATTTATCTTTTAAGACCTTAGTATTGGCATCATAACGATCCAAACGCACTCCTACTCTAAAGATAATATCTTTATATTTGAATTTATCCTGAATATAAGCTGCCGTATAAATCTGTCTACTTGGTGCAACAGGGAAAGTACGAACCCCCTCTGCATCCTTAGCAGAGAAAAAATCATCAAATGTACCATCAAATTTATTACCCAAATAATCATAACCCCAATAATTCAACAAATTTTCATCGTTCAATTCCTTAGCGGAAAACATATCTAAACTCAAATCTGTACTTGGATCTAAACCATCAATATTGATAAATTGATCAATCGGCACACCGTTCTTTGCCCTTACTTTTTTGTAGAAGGTATTATCGATACTTTCTGTTACATCTAATGCATACAAAGGCACTTCTACTTCAAGACCGGTAATTGGATCAATAACGGTGACCGTTTCACCTGTCAAAGCAGTAGTTGGCATTCCATTATCATCAAATGGAATTCCCTTAATATGGTCATTGGCTTTTTGGCGAGCAACCGTCCATAATTTACGTGGAAAAACTTCGTACCGCCTATTTGTCCTTTGCTCATAGTTAACACCCAACTCAATACTGTGTCGTCC
>JALVRY010000153.1:0-1275 GCA_027024625.1 Thiotrichaceae bacterium | reverse complement strand
ATCTCGTGAACCACTACCTGATACATCATTTCCTTCCCAACGTACATAAAAGAAGCTACCATCTGGCACATTAATACCAGTAATAGAAGTAGATCTTGAAACTGAAGACCACGCAGGAACAACATCTGCTGCTGCAGGTGTTGTATAGTCCAGGGCGCCAACCGGTGTATAGGTTACATCATCTTCAGAGTATGAAAAATTCATGGAATTTGCACGGGCCTGATCATTAAAGGTATAAATATCATCATCATCCTGTCTTGCTCTATTATAGACGGTTCCTACATTTGTATGAAACCCCCAAGAATCCTCAAAGACCTTACTAACAGTACCATTATAAGTAACAAAATCTGTCCCTGTTAATAAAGCACCATTATTCTGACCACTAAATACATAATCACCTAGACCTCCATTCAATTGCTCTCCTTCGGCAATCCCCAAAAAGTTATTGTAGTTAGCTAATACAGGATTAACATTTCCTCTTTCATATCCTCTTAACACTTGGCGGTAATCAACATGTTGATACTGTACTACTCCTGTTGTATCCAGTGTTGCACTAATAGAGGGTATCCACTCATAATCTAACTTCCCGATATAACCATAATCAAAATAATTAAACTTATGGCGTGGATCGGTAATGTCCTCTAAGTTCTTCTCTATCCCTCCTTGTAAAGTATAAGATACATTACGGATCACAGAGCTGCTTCCTTTTTCCTTCTCATCATCGCTTGCAATACCTCCTCCTAAACGGTGACGGAAACGGAAGTTTGCACGATAATCGGTTGAATTACTAAAAGGGTTATTGTGTGAATTCAACACCCGCCAGTTTACTCTTGTTTTATCATTCTCATTAGGTGTAAATTGGTTCTCAGTCGAAACGTAGGATCCTGACAATGAAACATCAACCCCATCACTCAATCGGGCATCCAATTTAGCCACACCGGTATAACCCGTCCTTGACTCAAAAGGCTGTGCATCTAGTACATCAACATCATCATTGGTCAAAAAATCAGCGGCCACTAATGGATCTCCTCCTACTTCAATCACAGGATTGGCTTCAATCTCCGCCAATTTAGCATCCTTTATTCTGTAAACAGGAATAGCATTCGGATCATCGTCTCCTCTATAAGTATAACGACCGGCTAAACGAAAACCAAGAATGGTTTTTGTCTTATCCTTTTTGCTTTTGACGATTGGCCCACTAAAGTTAAAGCCAAGTATATTACTATCAAATGGATCTAAAAACTTAGATGTCTCTGCATCTACTCCTCCCGAAAA
>JALVRY010000152.1 GCA_027024625.1 Thiotrichaceae bacterium | reverse complement strand
GATATGGATGGCACCTTGCTGGATTTACATTTTGATAATCACTTTTGGCTGGAGCATGTACCACTACGCTTTGCAGAAAAACACGATATTCCTTTGCAGGAGGCTAAGCAGGAAGTCACACGAGTCACCAAAGAGAAGGAAGGCACACTCGATTGGTACTGCCTCAGTTATTGGGCGAAACGCTTGGATATGGATATAGTTGGCTTAAAACATGAAATAGCTGATCGGATTGCCATACGTGGCAATGTTGAAAATTTCTTGGGATTTTTAAAGCAACACACTGCCAAAGTCGTGCTATTAACCAATGCAGACCGAGACAGCGTTAATTTGAAATTTGGCTATGCTCCGCTTGAGCAGTATTTTGATCAAGTCATCTCATCCCATGATTTTGGCATGGCGAAAGAAGAAAAAGGTTTTTGGGATAAACTAGCAAAACAAGAAGATTTTGACCCTGAGCATTCCTTGTTTATTGATGATAATTTAGATGTACTACGTGAAGCAAAAGCTCATGGGGTGAAATATTTGCTAGCAATCCATCACCCTGATTCTCAACAAAGCAGAAAAGATACGGGTGAGTTTGTAGGGATTGAGTGTTTTTCGCAGTTGCTTGAGGAGATTTGATTAATTCAAATACTTTAGAAGTGAAGCCTCAGTCTCGGGCGAGGCTTCACTTCCAACTTAATCAGAAAATTCTTAATACATCTAAAAAACAGCATTATTAATCTTCTAATGAATACGGTAAATCAAGCACTTCAATTACTGCATCGTTTAAACTAAGCGTTTGTTCCAATGTGTCAGATTTTAATACGGCTAACATTTCTACATTGCCATCTGGGTTTATTACTGCATTTACTACCTTGCCGGCTTCACTACTCTTTCCATTGGCATCAGTTGCGATAATTTCATCCAGTGTTGCGGGGCATTGATCGGTTTTAGCAACGAGGTGATATGTTCTGCGTTTAGTTTTGCCGAGGTAGTTTAGGCGAGCAACGACTTCCTGACCGGGATAGCAGCCTTTGCTAAAGCTAATCCCGCCAATACGGTCATAGTTCAGCATTTGTGGAACCCATTCAGTAGAGCTATCTTCTGTAATAACAGGGATGCCCGCTACGATATTCAAATGTCGCCAAGATTCGCTACCAACGGGAGCTGCGGTAACATCTAAGGTCTCCCACAGAGAGCGAGCATCATCTAATCGTCCTAATATTTCAAATCGGGGGCATAGTCCGTGTAGACGAGTAATAGTGAGCGTTTTATATTGTACACAATCATTTACTTCTTCTGGAATTTTACCAATGGCATCGGTGAGCAAGCCAACGGAATCTGGCCCTGTATAGCCAAAGTGAACAAGGTTAGAACTCTCATCTTCTAATGTGACTTTAGACATCATTACAAACATACGCAGCTTTTTCAGCATTAGCTCAATCAAACTACTACTTAATTCAAGATAGTAATCCTCACCACGCTTCAATACACGCAAACTGCTAACCATGCGACCTTTATGCGTGTTATAGCTACTAAGTTGACTGTGTGTTTCGCTTACTTCTTTGATGTCATTACTGAGCTGATTCTGTAAAAAAGTTTCAGCATCATCACCGTAAACTCGAATGAGTCCTGTATGTGAGAGATCGCAGAGAATATTACCCTGCTGAGGAATGCGACGTTCTCGGTCTGGATTACCGAAAGAAACCAAGGTTTCACCCTCAAACTCTGCACCATTATTGACTAAGAATTCTTTCCATGAGGGATTCATATTGTTACCTATTATTTGAAGCTGATGCTAATAATATTAAAAAGGAAGTGACACTTTAATATCAATTAAAGCGTCACTTCCAAGCCGTCAAAGGCTGCTAAAGAACCTTTGATTAAGCTTTATTTAGCTTCAGCAGTATCTGCTTTTTTCTGATCTGATGTTGTAACAACGGGTTTTTCTTCTGCTGCTTTTTTATCAGCAGCAAGATCAATTAGGATTTTTACTTTAGCTGAAGCTCTTAATGATTGAACATAGTCTTTCATCTTCTCTTGTTCAATTACCCGCTTTAGTTGTGGCTTTACTGCTTCGAAATCGGGTAATTTAATGTCACGTATATCTTCTAGCTTAATGACATGATAACCAAACTCTGTTTTTACTGGTGTTTTAGATACATCACCCTTCTGCATTGCCTGTACTGCTTCTGAAAAAGGAGCAACCATTGCATTAGGTGAGAACCAACCTAAATCACCGCCATTAGGACCTGAAGGACCTGTTGATTTCTTTTTCGCTAACTCAGCAAAATCAGCTCCATTTTTTAGCTCATCAATAATAACTTTAGCTTCTGGCTCTGTTTTTACGAGAATGTGACGTGCCTTATATTCTTTCTTGGCTTGCCCTTCCATACGCTTTTTATACGCCGCCTTTAGCTCATCGTCAGTGATATTTAAGCTTTTAACTTTATCCTGACTCCAAGCGTTCAAGATTAAACGATCTTGAAAATCTTTTACTTTTTTCTTGATGTCTTCACGATCAGCTAAACCTGCTTTAGTCGCTTCTTGACGTACAATTTCCGTTGTAATCAAATCTTCCAATAGTGTACTTTTATCAACATCACCTACACGATTAGAGTGCTTCATCATATCCATCAATGTATCTAAGGTAGATTGTTTGATGTCTGTGCCATTAACCGTCGCTATCGTTGCATCTTCTGCATATGCAGGTGTAAACAGTGCCGTTGAAATCGCGATTGATAAGCTAAGCAGTCCTGTTGTTAATAATTTTTTGCCCATTTTTTATTTCCCCTAGTCCTAAGATTATTTAAGGTAAAACTTTTTTGAAGGGTTTTACCGTTACCTGTTCATATACGCCCGCTGCAATATATGGATCAGCTTCTGCCCATGTTTGAGCATGTTCGAGTGAATCAAATTCAGCAACAATGAGACTACCTGTAAAGCCAGCGGTTCCCACGTCTTCAGAATCTATTGCAGGATGAGGTCCTGCTAATACAAGTTTTCCATTTTCTTTTAATTGATTCAGCCTTTCAATATGAGCTGGTCTCACTGAAAGACGTTTTTCTAAACTGTTTTCTACATCTTGAGAGATAATAGCGTAGAGCATTTTATTCTTCCTTTCCTGAATCATCAACCGTTTCTATCGCTGTACCATTTTTCATCAGGTAAACACTTTGAGCAATAACAAATATGAATGTTGCTCCCATTAGCCCGTAGAATTTAAAGTTAACCCAGCTATCTTCACCAAACTGGAAGAAAACGTATAAATTTACCAAACCTATTGCAATAAAAAAGATAACCCACGATAAATTTAGCTTTGTCCACACAGATTGTGTTGCATTAAATGCTTGCCCCATTAGCCGCTGGACAATGGATTTATCTCCAATAAACTGACTACCCAAGAAAACAGCCGCAAATAACCAGTTAATAACGGTGACTTTCCATACCAATAATTTAGCGTCTTTCATAACTATTGTGGCTCCACCTAATACAATCAAGAGTCCTAAAGAAACTAAATGCATTTTTTCAAAACGACGATAAACATAGTAATGCACAATATTTTGTACGAGCGTTGCGATGATGATCACTAGCGTTGCCAAAAACATCGCATCTTTTGGATTGCTCTGATCAATTGATACATAGGGAATTTGATTAGCAAAACTAACAATTTCTGGTGGAACACTGCCAAAAAATTTGTAAGTCAAAAAGAAGAGCAATACAGGAAAAAAGTCAAAAAAGAATTTCATATTGTGTCTAAATCATCTCATTATTTTAAATAATAGTGATATAAGCCCGCAGACTCACATCAATAGGTGATGTAGAATACGCGATTTCACATAATTATTCAGCGATAAATGAGCCAAATTCTCTATATTCACCCAGACAATCCACAAGCACGCCTGATTAATCAGGCAGTGGAAATTATAAATAAAGGCGGTATTGTCATTTATCCGACAGATTCCAGCTATGCCATCGGCTGCCATATTGATAATAAAGCCGCAAGGGATCGTATTCGCCAAATTCGTCGCTTGGATGACAAACACCACTTTACCTTAATGTGTCGAGATCTTTCAGAAATATCCAAATATGGCATAGTTGATAATATGAACTATCGCCTCCTGAAAACACTCACACCGGGAGCCTATACTTTTATACTAAAGGCGACACGAGAAGTACCCAAACGCCTACAAAACCCAAAACGAAAAACTATAGGCTTGAGAATTCCTGAACATAATATCGCCCTTGCTCTACTCGAAGAGCTGGGTGAGCCATTGATGTCTAGCACATTAATTATGCCAGACGATGATTTACCCCTAAATGACCCGTACCAAATACAGTTATCTCTCGATAAACATGTAGAATTGATCATTGACGGTGGTTTTTGTGGATATGAACCCACAACCGTTATCGATTTAATGTCAGAATCGCCGGAGGTTTTGCGTATTGGTAAGGGTGATGTCGATTGGTTAGTACAACACTAGGGACTTAGAGGATGGACGGCGAGATTATCTACAAAATTGCAACATGGATTTTACCCGTGTTACTTGCAATTACCTTTCATGAATATGCTCATGGCTGGGTCGCAAATAAATTGGGCGACAGCACTGCAAAAATGCTAGGGCGGCTAACGGCAAACCCTGTTAAACATATTGACCCTGTAGGAACAATTTTAATACCGGGTTTGTTACTGCTGACAGGTGCACCCTTCTTATTTGGTTATGCAAAACCCATCCCTGTGAATACACGCAACCTAAAAAATATAAGAAAAGACATGGCATTAATCGCCATAGCAGGACCATTATCTAACCTAGGCATGGCTTTTCTATGGGGATTTGCCATGTTAATTGCAGCAAATATATCCGATATTTCAATCGCCAAGGGCATATTTGAAATGGGTTATAACGGCGTTCTTATTAACGTCGTACTCATGGTACTAAATTTATTACCTCTCCCACCTTTGGATGGAGGGCGAGTTTTAGCAGGCATTGTGCCAAGAAATATCGCCAATATTCTAGACCAAATAGAGCCTTACGGATTTTTTATCTTATTAGGCTTAATGATAATGGGGGCATTAAGCGTTATTCTTAGCCCTTTCATTAATCCTATTACACATTTTATTTTATCTATCTTTATTAATATTTAAGGAAAACAAGTGGACACAACATCTTCGCCCAAGCGGGTTGTTTCAGGAATGCGACCAACAGGGAAGCTACATTTAGGACACTATCACGGTGTATTGAAAAACTGGGTTGATATGCAGCTCAACTATGAATGTTTCTTCTTTATTGCAGACTGGCACGCTCTAACCACAAATTATGCCGATACCAGCATGATTTCAAGCAGCGTTGAAGATATGTTGATTGATTGGCTTGCCGCAGGGATTAGCCCAAGTTCAGCGACCTTATTTGTGCAGTCCATGGTCCCCGAACATGCTGAGCTTCACTTGTTATTATCCATGATTACGCCGCTAGGTTGGCTTGAGCGTGTACCTACTTATAAAGACCAGCAAGAAAAGCTTAAAGAGAAAGATTTAGCTACCTACGGATTCTTAGGTTATCCATTACTGCAATCCGCCGATATTCTACTTTATAAAGCAGATGCCGTACCTGTTGGTGAAGATCAAGTGGCACATATTGAATTAACACGAGAAGTTGCCAGACGATTCAATCACATTTACGGACGTGAACCAGATTTTGAAGAACGTGCTGAGCAAGCGGTCAAAAAAATGGGCAAGAAAAACGCCAGAATGTACCGCAATTACCGTAAACGCTATCAAGAAGAAGGCGACGCAGAAGCCTTATCCATCGCCAAAGCCATGCTTGATGCTCAACAAAATATTTCGGTTGGCGACAAAGAACGCTTATTTGGCTACCTAGAAGGATCAGGTGTTATTATCTTACCAGAACCCCAAGCCAGATTGACCAAGGCATCGAAAATGCCGGGGACAGATGGACAGAAGATGTCTAAATCTTATGGCAATACCATTAGTCTGACGGAAGAAGCTGAATCAGTAGAACTCAAGATTCGCAAAATGCCAACAGACACCAACCGTAAACGCCTCAGCGACCCAGGCAACCCC